>JAEWSK010000252.1 GCA_023398345.1 Armatimonadota bacterium
CGGTCCTACACCAACAAGCTCATGCTCGAATCGATGATCCGCGCAGCAAATGAGATATTCCCGGACGCGATCTTCGCAGTCCATCTCGACCACGGCGACGAGGAAACCTGCTACGACTGTATCGAGAGCGGTTTTTACTCCTCGGTTATGATCGATGCCAGCCACGAGTCATTCGATGACAACATTGCAACAACCAAGCGCGTTGTCGAAAAAGCTCATGCAAAGGGCATTAGCGTGGAAGCCGAACTCGGACAGCTTGGCGGAGTCGAAGAAGACATCAGCGTTTCCGAAGACCAGGCCCATCTGACCGATCCGCAGCAGGCCGCGGAGTTCATAGAGCGCTCAGGCTGCGACAGTCTGGCATGCGCAATCGGGACAAGCCACGGCGCATTCAAGTTCTCCGGCAGCCAGGGACTTCACTTTGAAGTTATCGAAGCAATTCAAAAGTTGGTTCCGGGATACCCGCTTGTAATGCACGGATCTAGCTCTGTTCCGCAGGACGAAGTTGAACGAATCAACGCCGCAGGCGGAGCACTGAAAGGCGCGAAGGGCGTCGATGCTACACAGTATCTGCCCGCCGCCAAGCTGGGCGTGTGCAAAATCAATATCGATACCGACGGCCGATTGGTCTGGACAAGAGTTCATCGCGAGTTTTTCCGAGACAAACCCGAAGTCTTCGACTTCAGGCCGATGGGAAAAGTCTTCATGGCTGAGTATGCTAAGTTCATCGCCAGCCGCAACGAGTTGCTTGGGTCAGCCGGACACCTCGACGAGGTAAGGGCTGCACTGAACAAGTAAAAACAATTTACTTCTTACATTGAATATTGGATATTGCGCCCGGGCAACCGGCCAATATTCAATATTCAATTTTATGCACTAAAAACATGGCGTTTTGCGTCAGGACAAGACAACAATGATAACCACCATCACCTTAAACCCGTCTCTTGATAAAACAATCTATGTCAGCAAGCTGGCCTGTAACGATACAAATCGAATAGCCAAGGTCGAGATTGATGCCGGAGGCAAAGGGATCAATTGCTCGCGCATGCTTAACGAACTCGGCGCGCAGACAAAAGCGCTCGCGCTGTTGGGTGGCGAAACGGGCGAGTATATCCGACTCGTGCTCGAGCGCAAAGGCGTCCAATTGGAATGCGTGAATACCGATAAGCCTACACGCACAAATATTTGCATAGAGGATCTCTCCGGCGCGCCTCCAACTACTCTAAATGAGCGCGGTGGGCCAGTCGACCACAAGGAACTCGTCCAGCTTTTTGAGATGGCAAAAGACCTTGCGCAGAAGAGCAGCTATCTTATAATCGGCGGAAGCATACCGTTGGGCATCAACCCGGATGTGCATAAGGTGCTGGTGCAAATTGGCGCGACGCGCGGCGCAAAGGTTGTCTTAGACGCTGACGGCGAAGCATTTGAAGAAGGCCTTAAATCTAAGCCGTTTATGATTAAGCCTAATCGCGCAGAGGCGGAGCGACTGTTGGGCAAACAGTTTGAGTCCAAAACTGATGTTGCGCGCGCAGCACTGGAGCTGTCAAAACGTGGGATTGAACTTGTCATTATTTCACTCGGAAAGCAGGGAGCGATCGCCTGCCATGACGGGATAATCTACGACGCAGTTGCTCCAACTGTAAAGCCAAAGAGCACCATAGGCTCAGGCGACTCTCTTATTGCCGGTGTGGTCTACGGTTTGGAGCAGGGACTTTCAATTGAGGATTCTCTAGCGCTGGGATGCGCCGCGGGAGCCGCTACAGCTTTAAGCGACGGCACATGCATCGGCACAAAGGCCGACGTGGATCGCTTGATTGAAAGCGCCAAGGTGACAAAAATTGCCGTTTCCAACGAAGCTTAAGACGAGCGACACTTTTTGGCACACAGAATAAAACTTCCGATTCTCAATATTTCCCAATTAGTGCCGAGAGTGCACATCCGGCACTAATTGGACTTAGCTGCCCCCACAGCATGTGCCATGCATAAAGCCACCTCCTTTAGAAAATCGCATATTAGCGATTATATACTTCTTTGCATTATTTGATGTTGACCCAGACGCTTGGGGATGATATGCTTGTCGCGTGTCACAAAGATCATTTTCAAAGCAACTCGCGCAAGCTGCGCGCCATGTTGCTGTCATTTACGGCGATGCGCGCGCACAAACGCTTGCTTACGCCCTTTTGCTTAGGCGTCTAGAGCCATCGGCGCCTATCGACAGCATATTGGACGATTTCGACTGCCCAAAAGCAATTAGTCACGTCGAAGAATCGCTGGACTTATTCGATATTGACACGCTTCGAGCGCGATATGAGTGCGCGAAAATGGACCCGGCGGTCTATTTCTATGAAGAGTTTTTAAGGGCATACGATCCTTTAGCATCGCACACAAAATCAACGCTCTATACGCCTCCGGAAGTTGTCTTATGCATGGTGCGCAGTGTGGACTGGGTTTTGCGCGAATATTTCGGCAAGACTTTTGATGATGCGCATGTTATTGATCCTTGCTGCGGAGTGGGCACGTTTTTTCGCCACATTGAACGAAATACTCCCCACCAGCCAAAGATGCTCGGAATGGAGCTTATGGCTCCCGCGTGCAAAATCGCCCGATGTCTGCTCGAAAGAGCAAAAATAATTGACGCCGACTGGCTATCTGACATGCCAATCGAAACAGACGGGCGCACGCTCGTCATTATCGGCAATCCGCCCTACTCAGGTCATTCGTCAAACACAGGCAAAATCGATGATTTAATTGCGGACTATCGCAAAGATTTAATCGAGCGCAACCCAAAGTGGCTTGCCGACGA
>JAEWSK010000269.1 GCA_023398345.1 Armatimonadota bacterium
CCATATCTTGAAACTTTGCGCCCGGGCATTCGTAAAAGAGCCACATCCCCTTTGCAGCATCTATTGCAGATCCTCCGCCGAATGCAACTATCACATCCGGCTGGAACTTGCTCATCATATCAACGCCACGATATATCGTATCGGTCGTCGGGTCAGGCTCCACATCGCAAAAAATCTCTATCTCCATGCCAGCTTGTCGCAAATATTGCTCCGCCTTTGCGATCATTCCAAGCTTGACCATATTTGGGTCTGTAACAATAAATGCTCGAGTCTTGTCGATCTGGGCGAGATATTCTATGCAGCCTTTTTCAAAATAGATCTTCGGCGGAACCTTGAACCATTTCATATTTACCTTTCTCTTTGACACACGCTTGATGTTAAGCAAATTTGCCGCGCCTACATTGTCTGACGTGGAATTTCCACCGTATGCGCCGCAGCCCAGAGTCAGAGATGGCGTGAGTCTGTTATAAAGATCGCCTATGGCCCCAAAGCTTGTGGGCATATTCTCCAGAACACGACTCGCTTTTACGCGGAAGCTATATTCGCGAATCACATCGGCATTGTTGGAATGTATTGCCGCAGTATGTCCGAGACCGCCGAAGTGCAGCAGTTTATCACAAATATCTATGGCCTCAGCACTGGTTTTTGCTCTATAAAAGCCCAGTATCGGTGAAAGTTTCTCACGGCTTAGCGGCGTGTCGGGACCAACGTCATTGAGCGGTGCAATCAGCACTTTTGTGCATTCGGGAACGCTCAATCCCGCAAGTTCCGCGATTTTCGTAGTTGACTGACCGACCACAGCAGCAGACATCGCCTGCCGCTTTTGATCTACGGCAATTGCTCCGACTTTTTTTGTCTCCTCAGCATTCAGCACGTATGCACCCTGAGCAACAAATCTCGCCAAAACGGCATCTGCAATCTCCTCATCAACAACAACAGACTGCTCGGATGCGCAAATTGTGCCGTTATCGAACGTCTTGGAAATTAAAATATCGTTGACCGCGCGATATATATCAGCGGATTTTTCTATGTATACAGGCACGTTTCCAGGCCCAACGCCCAACGCCGGTTTGCCTGAACTGTAAGCAGCTTTTACCATGCCGCTGCCGCCAGTCGCCAAAATTGTGGCAATGCCATCGTGCTTAATAAGTGCGTTTGTCAACTCGATGGACGGCGTATCAATCCATTGAATGCAGTCCTCCGGCGCGCCCGCCTCTATTGCCGCATCGCGCACTATTCTGGCTGCTTCGGAACTGCACTCCTGCGCCTTTGGGTGAAACGCGAAGATTATAGGATTTCGCGTTTTGATTGCAATTATCGATTTGAATATGGTTGTTGAAGTGGGGTTTGTGACTGGCGTGATCGCAGCAACAATACCGACCGGGTCAGCAATTGTAATAACACCTTGTTTGTCGTCTGTCTCAATCACCCCGGCCGTCTTCATATCTTTAATGTTGTTGTAGATGTACTCTGTTGAGAACTGATTTTTTATAACCTTGTCCTCAAATACACCCATGCCTGTTTCGTCTACAGCCATCCGCGCAAGATCGAGTCTTGCACCTTCGCCTGCAAGCGTCATTGCCTGTACGATTGCGTCTACTTGTTCTTGGTTGAAGCTCGCGAGTTGTCGGAGCGCCGCGTTTGCACGGCATACCAACTTGCAAATCTCGGCTTCCGGATCGGCTGGTGTCGGCGTCTTCTCGATAACTTCGCTTTTTTGTGGTTGCATCTCTTTTACTGTTGGAGCTGTTGCTGTAGCCATTTCAAAACCCCCTGAGATAATTCTTTATCGGCAAAAGCCAATAGCTCGCCACTTATCGATAACTAATTATCAATATAAGGGCTGAGAGCCCGTTTGTCAATAGGTATCGTTAAATAAATAGCGATATGTCTCGAATTTTTATACGTCAGGCAGTTGCGGGGCAATTGTCGGGTCAAGTGGTCTGTTGCAAAATGCTTTTGTGTATCTGTTTTGCGCAGTTATGCTGGGGTGTCGTTAAAATTAAAACAGCCGAAAGCGTGCGTAAAATGGTTTATACGACGCGCGTCGCCTGCGTTAATGCTGAATCATTGCATTATTTATTTTTCTTATGCGTGCGAAGTCCCGCCGGTATGAGTTCATATCACACAGGCGGGACTTTTTCGCAACTATTGGCCCATAAAGAGCTTAATGTCGTCGTCAATAGTACGGATGCCTGCAATGCCGAATTTTTCAATTAAAACACTCGCGATGTTCGGCGAGAGAAATCCCGGCAGCGTCGGGCCAAGATGGATATTCTTCACACCCAAATACAGCAGTGCCAAAAGAACTATTACGGCCTTCTGCTCATACCAGGCGATATTGAATGCAATCGGCAGCTTGTTGATGTCATCTTGTCCAAACACTTCCTTAAGCTTTAGCGCGATGACTGCCAACGAATAAGAGTCGTTGCACTGTCCGGCATCCAGCACTCTCGGAATTCCGCCGATATCGCCCAATTTGAGCTTGTTATACCGATACTTCGCGCAGCCAGCAGTGAGGATCACAGTATCATTTGGAAGCTTTTCAGCAAACTCAGTGTAATACTCGCGGGATTTCATTCGTCCGTCGCAGCCAGCCATGACGAAGAACTTCTTTATCGCCCCAGATTTAACGGCATCAACAACCTTATCCGCCAGAGCCATAACCTGGTTGTGAGCAAATCCGCCGACAATGGAGCCGGTTTCGATTTCATCTGGCGACGGAAGGGTTTTTGCAAGCGCGATTATATCGGAAAAATCCTTTTTGCCGTCAACATCGGCTTCAATATGCTTGCAACCCGGATAACCCGCGGAACCCGTAGTAAAGATTCTGTTTCTGACCTCTTCGCTTCTGGGCGGAACAATGCAGTTGGTGGTAAACAAAATCGGCCCGTTAAAGGATTCAAATTCACTGAGCTGTTTCCACCAGGAATTGCCGTAGTTGCCGACAAAGTTGTCATATTTCTTAAAAGCGGGATAATAATGGGCGGGCAGCATCTCACTGTGGGTGTATACGTCAACTCCCGTATTCTTCGTCTGCTCCAAAAGCTGTTCTAGATCCGTCAAGTCGTGACCCGAAATGAGTATGGCGGGATTTTTCCTGACGCCGATATTGACTTCAGTGATCTCAGGATTGCCAAACCTTGATGTGTTGGCCTCATCCAACAGCGCCATGACTTTCACGCCGTATTCGCCCGTTTTCATCGTCATTGCCACTAAATCGTCGGCGGTCAGTGAATCGTCCAGTGTTGCTGCTAAAGCCTCATATATAAAAGCGTTGATCGCCAGATTTTCTTTTCCAATGTTTTTCGCATGCTCAGCATAAGCAGCAATGCCTTTTGCTCCGTATGTTATCATCTCGCGAAGAGAACGCACATCCTCATTTGTGGTT
>JAEWSK010000055.1 GCA_023398345.1 Armatimonadota bacterium
GGCAACCGCGCATCCGGGTTCGCCCTCGTGACTGCAATCGGCGAACCGGCAGTTTTTCGCGATTTCCTCGATATCAATAAACGCGCCCGTGAGGCCGCCGTCTGCATCTGTGAGACCCAACTCGCGCATGCCCGGCGTGTCGATAACGCAGCACCCCGACGGCAGCACAAAAAGCTGGCGCGAGGTTGTTGTGTGACGGCCTCTTCCATCAATATCGCGCACTTCCTGAATCCGCTGAATGTCATTACCCAGCAGATAATTTGTGAGCGTCGATTTTCCAACTCCAGACGAGCCTAATAGCGCAACCGTTGTGTTTGGCTTCAGCTGTTCTGAGAGATCGCAAATGCCGACGCCGGAATACGTGCTTATCGCGTAGACCGGCCATCCTGCCGATGATGCCCGCACGGCCTCGATTTTCTCGTCAATATCATCACAAATATCCGCCTTTGTGAGAACAATTGCCGGCTGTGCGCCGCTTTCAATCGACATTGTGAGATAGCGCTCTATTCGCCTCACTCTGAAATTGGCATCAAGTCCGCAGACGATAAACACCGTGTCGATATTTGCCGCAATCGGCTGTGTGCCTGTGCGTTTTCCCGCCTCTTTGCGTGTAAAAAGGCTCTTTCGCGGCAATATCGATGTTATGATCGCATGGGGCGGATTTTCGTCGAGAATTCTGATCTCGACCATATCGCCTACCACCGGCATTCCCTCTTGGCCGGGATCATAATACATCCGACCGACCGGCATCGCGGGCATCTCGCCGCGCTCAGTGATTACAACATAGTGGCTTCTGTGTTCAAGTGACACTCGCCCGACGGAGATACCGTCTGGTGAGTCGATTATAGTTCGTTCTTCCGGTAACAACGCAATATCCTCCAACATATTCAAAAAATGAATGTGACGAATGGATCAGCGCCGTGCGCCGGAGCGATAGGTGGATTTTACAAGAGGAGTCTATCAGCTAGTTGGCGAAGCGCGACACCGATCCCAATATTTCGAATATGTCATATACAGCGACCATGTTGCGCCTCCTAAAATGCGTGATGATCCGATTATACCCCAACGCGACCAAGCGATCAATAGTTTTTTATAATAGATAGGTTTTCATTGGATAAGCCTCATAAGTCGAGATTATATGGACGCGAGTATACGTGCATGCGCTTATTTTTATGACGAGGAACTCAGCGCTTGACCTTATCGTATAGTTAATAGCTGAAATGGCGCTTTGCTTGACAGTCAGTAGCGTGCCCGCGTATACTCGCAATTGGGCAGCTATTGGCTGCCTGTTTGTGTGAGTGCGCTGTTCGGTTGATTACGGGTCTGGGGGTATTGATGTGGCTGAAGCCATTGTAGTGGATGGACTCTGTAAAGAGTATAAAGGCCGACTTGGCGACTGCGTTATGGCGGTCAATAATGTCAGCTTCAGTGTTAGCGAAGGCGAAATATTCGGATTTATCGGGCCCAACGGGGCGGGAAAAACTACCACAATAAAAATGCTTCTTGGTCTGCTTTTTCCGACGTCCGGCAAGGCGATGGTGTTAGGAAAACCTGCAGGTGAGATCGAAGCCAAAGAGCGAATTAGCTATTTGCCGGAAAGCCCATATTTTTATGAGCACATGACCGCTTCCGAAGTGCTGGATTTTTATTGCCAGCTATTCAGAATGGGTAAAGCGGCACGCAAGAAAAAAGTAGACGAACTTCTTGAAAAAGTGGGTCTTGTCAAAGACAGAGACCGCGCTCTGCGGCAGTATTCAAAGGGCATGTTGCAGCGAGTAGGTATTGCGCAGGCACTTATTAATGACCCCGATCTGCTTTTCTTTGATGAACCGACTTCCGGCCTCGACCCAATTGCCCACAAGGACATCCAAGATCTTATCGTCGGCCTGCGTGAGCAGGGCAAGACTGTCATGTTGAGTTCGCATCAGCTATCTGACGTTGAGAATGTCTGTGACCGTGTCGCGATTATAAACAGAGGCGAATTAGTGAAGATCGGGACGCTGGTTGAACTTTTGCATGCCGGTCGCACGATAATCACGCTGGCTGGCGCAAAGCCGGAACTTTTCGATCAAATCAAACCGTTGGCTGCGCATATTGCGCGAGACGGTGAGCTATATAAAATTTACGTTGAGACTGAAGAAGACATCCACAATGTGTTGGCAACTGCGCGTGGCAAGGCGACTTTAGTCTCAGTTATTCCGCAGAAACAGACTCTCGAAGACCTCTTCGTCGAGATAGTAAGGGAGGGACGAAAGTGATTATATGGGCAATCGCCAGGACTACCGTTGGAGACGCGCTGCGCAAGAAGGTGCTGCAAGTCTTTCTTGTGGTGGCCATTGGCCTTATAGTTTTATCGCTTTCATTTTCTCAGACGCTATCATTCTCAAGTCAAAGAGGAATATCGTCAGATTTGATGCTGCTCAAGAGTTTTGGCTTGGGCATGATGGCTCTTGCGGGCATATTTATAAGCTTGATACTTGGCGTGACGCTGATCCCGCAAGAATTCGAGCGCCGCACGATTTATACGATACTTGCCAAACCGGTCAAGAGATATGAATTTGTCGCCGGCAAATTTCTCGGCGCTCTACTGACGCTTGGGATTATGACCGCACTGATGGGCGTGACGTTTATTGCTACAATTATGG
>JAEWSK010000151.1 GCA_023398345.1 Armatimonadota bacterium
GCGTTATAGCGTGAAAAAACTGTGCATCCAGCACATCGATAGGCCATAAAAAGTGTTGAGCATGGAGTTTAGACACAGTGGCAACTTTGTGCTTCCACGCTCAATTTGCCTCTATAGATTATTTAATATTGAGCAGGTTTGTTTTGTTGAGGTGTTTTGACGAAGTTTGTGCTGCATAAGATCGGAAGAGTTTCTGACGATATGTAGCGCTTGTTCAATTTGTTAGAGCTTGTAATGCCGCACCCCGGTGGGGACGATGCTCCAATGGGGCGCGGCATTGAGAATGCGAGGGATAATTCCCAGACTTCAAATAGCGCTAAGCGCCGAATTTTTCTTGCACGTTCATTAGCTGCGTTAGGATTTTCATCACGTCGATGCCGCGAATTCTCATCACTCCGCCGCTAGTTACTGAGCGCTCGTCGAAGTGGACACAGGAGTCCGTGCGAACGCCGTTTCCCCAGAATACAATCGGCACAGGATCGCCGGAGTGATCCTTAATCGCGCATGGTGTCGAGTGGTCTGCCGTCAGCACGATATATGTGTCCGGCGGTAGGTTCGTTCGCAAGTATCCGATCATCTCGTCGAGCTTGGCGATAATATCGATCTTTGTCTGCGGGGAGCCGTCGTGTCCGCCTACGTCTGCGCCCTTTACGTTGCATAGCACGAAATCAAATGTTTTTAGCTGCTCGACAATGGCCTTGGCCATATTTATAAGATTCGAATCAGCTCCGCCTGTGGCTCCAGGCACTTCTGTGACTGCCATCCCGACATAATTTGCTACGCCGTTGATAAGTCCGGTCTCTGCCACACATGCGGCCTTTAGGCCGTATTCAACTTCAAAGCTGTTTAAGTGTGGCCCAACGCCGGCGCCGCGCGGCAAAATGATATTTGCGGGGTTGAGGCCCTGTGCGATGCGCTCGCGGTTGACCGGATGGTCCTTTAGAATTTCATATGAGCGTCGGACGAACTCATTGACGATTTTAGCTGTCTTTGCGCTAGCTGCATCATTTGGATCGAGCGGCTCGCATGCAAGGACTTTTGCGCCTTCGTGGTGCGGGTCGGTATCGGTGATTTTTGCACCAAGACCGGGCGCTCTAAGCACCAGCGCGCCGCGATGCGCTACGGACTCTTTGAAAATCACCTGCACGCCGTCAATTTCCATCCCGTTGACTGCCGCCGCGAGTTGATCCGTGCAACTGGATATTCGGCCTGCGCGCCTATCTATTATGACCATGTCATCGTCAACTGTTGTAAAGTTGCACCTAAACGCGATGTCGCCTTGTTTGACGTCCATGCCTATTCCCGACGCCTCGAACGGGCCTCGGCCAGTATAATACTTATACGGATCATAGCCGAGAATAGCCAAATGCGAAGTGTCGCTGCCCGCTCGGATGCCCGCGGCGATTGGATCCATAATCCCGCACTCGCCTTCAGCAGCGAGTAAGTCAAGGTTGGGCTTTTTAGACGCCTCAAGAGGCGTCTTGTTGCCTAACTGTGCAATGGGCCTGTCTGCGAGGCCGTCGGCGATCAGAAGTAATGCTTTTGCCAATATATCTTTCCTCCCATGGGAATCGTGCTCAATTTTAGTAAATAAAAGTCTGCGCCACTCCCAAGAAGATGCCATCGGGTAGGCGCAGTGCATAATTTAGGATTTAAAATTCCAAATTTATTTGTGTTGCAAGTGGATCGCGTCCGCAGCGATCACTCTCCGCGTGATGCCGCAATGGTCGATCAGCAGCGCGCCGTCATAGTCGATACCAATGATTGTGCCGGATAGCACTGTGTTTTCGGTTTCGACATCGACATGGCTGCCAAGCCCCCACATATATTTCTGCCAGCGCGTGCGAATTTCCTCGAAGCCAAGCGTGTATGTCGAAAAAAGATGCTCTAATATCGCCGTTGTCAGCGCCTCGATCTCAGCACAAGCGCCGTGTTCGATTAAAACCGAGGTCGCTGTGTCAGAGAGTTCCGGCGGGAACGAACTTTGCAGCACGTTTAGCCCGATGCCGACTATAGCCGCTCGCGGCTCGCTTTCGACAAGTATGCCGGTGATCTTTCGATTGTCAATAAAAACATCATTTGGCCATTTTAGCGAAGGGCACAGATTGCATTTTTGCTCTAAGCACTCGGCGACTGCAACTCCTGCCATCAGTGCCAATTCAGAATGCCTTCCGGGAGGCGTGTTCGGTCGAAGCACAACGCTCATGATAATGCTTTCGTCCGGTTTTGCTACCCATACGCGCCCGCGTCTTCCTCGGCCTTTTGTTTGGCAGCGTGCAAGTATGACAGTTCCTTCGGACGCGCCATGTTTTGCCATGCCGAGCGCGATGTCGTTTGTGGATCCAACTTCTTCAAAACGATAAATTGACGGAGTAATCATTTAAAACTGCAGGCTTATATCTAATGCGGGCGCTGAATGAGTCAGCGCACCTACTGAGATTAAATCGACACCAGTCTCGGCGATTGCCGATACTGTAGTTTCGTTAATGCCGCCCGATGCCTCGGTTGTGACTCGTCCGGATGCGGCTTCGACGGCTTGTTTTAGCATGTCAAAAGCCATATTGTCGAGAAGCACTGCGTCGGCCCCGGCAGTAATGGCTTCGTCAAGTTGGTTGATAGTTGTGACTTCGACCTCGATTTTAAGCGTGTGCGGTGCGTATTTCTTTGCAGCCGACACGGCGGCTGCTACGCCTCCAGCCGCGGCGATATGATTGTCCTTAATAAGTATTCCATCTGAGAGGTTAAATCTGTGATTTGATCCACCGCCGATTGTGACGGCGTATTTTTCGATTAACCTCAAGCCGGGAGTTGTCTTACGTGTGTCGACTATTCTTGCTTTTGTGTGAGCGACCAGGCTAACATATTTTGATGTGAGCGTGGCGATACCACATGTTCTTTGAAGAAAATTCAGCGCGACTCTTTCGGCGCTTAAAATTGCCCGCGCGTTGCCGGACACCGTTGCTATTATATCGCCTGAATTAAAAGTCGAGCTGTCTTTGAGGCGCGCATCGAATACCACAGTTGGGTCGAGCGATGCAAATGCCGCTTTGGCGATATCTATTCCGGCAACTATGCCCGTTGCTTTTGCGACAAAGTTCGCAGTTGCAGTCGCGTTGGCAGGCACTGTAATAATCGTGGTTATGTCGCCGCTGCCAATGTCTTCGTTAAGCGCATCTTGGACGATTTTATCTATGTATGTCTTATTCAAGGCGATCATATAGCGATCATCCCTTCTATGGCGGATCGGGCTTTGGAGATAATCTCAGGGTCGAGTTCGACTGCAAATTGCATGTCCTCCAGACTCCAGAGCACTTTTTCAAGCGTGATCTTTTTCATGTTTGGACAAATATTGAGCGCGCTTGGGTTGTAAAATGTCTTGGTTGGGTTGTCGGCCTTCAGCCTGTGCAATAGGCCGCGCTCGGTGCACATTATAAACTCGCTTGCATTGCTGTTTGCTACCCATTTCAGCATCCCCGACGTGCTTTCGATTCCGTCGGCGAGCGCGAGGACGTCAGGTGCGCACTCGGGGTGCGCGACGACCATCGCATTCGGATGCTCGCGCTTAACATTAATTACATCGCGTGCAATTATACGATGGTGCGTCGGGCAAAAGCCGGAGTAGGGGATTACTTTCTTTGTAACTTTCGATGCAACATGCGCCGCTAACGACTTGTCCGGCACAAAAAGTACCGCGTCTGCGTCAATCGACTCAACTACGCGCACTGCATTTGCAGACGTGCAACAGATTGTGCTTTCAGCTTTTACTTCTGCGCTTGTGTTTACGTATGCAACTACGGGGATGCCGGGGTGCATTGCTTTGAATTCGCGCAGTTCGGCGGCGGTAATCATGTCGGCCATCGGACAGCCCGCTTCAGGGTCGGGAATGAGCACGGTCTTATCCGGCGAGAGGATTTTTGCAGTTTCAGCCATAAAATGGACGCCGCAAAAGACAATCACGCCCGCATCTGTCGCTGCTGCCTTTCGTGACAGTTCCAGCGAATCGCCAGTAAAATCGGCGATGTCTTGAACTTCGGGCAATTGATAGTTGTGCGCGAGAATTACAGCGCCTCGCTCGGTCTTTAATTTTGCTATTCGTTCTACTAACTCAGCGCTCATGTGCTCCGTTCCTAAATGCAAAGCCGCGAAATGCGAAATGTACAGAAAATTTTTCTTGTTTCGCGCTCTTTTACTTTCGCCTTAAAGATTATTTTGGGCTGAATGCCGAATCGATTGCATCTCGCAGCGATGACGCGGTCTGCGCTTTTATTCCGGCCGATTGGGCCGTTTTGTCGGCGCCGCGACCGCTCATTATCGATTTATTAAAGCCCAGCCTTGCTGCTTCGCGCAGGCGTCTGTCACTTTGGCTTACCGATCTCACTTCACCGGACAGGCCAATTTCACCGAGCGCAATTACATCCGAATCGACTCCATGATCCATTAAACTCGAAGTGACTGCCAACGCTATTGCCAGGTCTGCCGCCGGTTCGACTATTTTTATTCCGCCGGCCACATTTATAAATACGTCTTTGTTGCCCAGCGCAAGTCCGACGCGTTTTTCGAGCACGGCCAGAATCATAAGCATTCGATTATAATCAATTCCAGTGCATGTCCTTCGTGGGCTTGGGAAATATGTTGGTGCGACAAGGGATTGTATTTCAACTAAAATCGGCCGCGAGCCCTCTATTGTTGCCGTAACCACGCTCCCGATGCCATGCGCCGGCCGCTCCGATAAAAGCGCCTCGGAGGGATTTGTTATTTCAATAAGCCCTTGTTCACGCATTTCGAATATGCCGAGTTCGTCGGTCGAGCCGAATCGGTTTTTGACTGCGCGAAGTATTCTATACGACTGATGCCTGTCGCCCTCGAAATACAGCACCGTATCGACCATATGCTCCAAAACCCTCGGCCCGGCAAGCGAGCCTTCTTTGGTCACATGGCCGACTATAAAAATAGGAATTCCCGATTCCTTTGCGATTCGCACAAGACTACCCGTGCATCTTCGCACTTGGCTGACGGTTCCCGCTGCCGAACTCAGCTCAGGGTCGTACATTGTTTGGATAGAGTCGATAAACACGCATTTTGCGCATGTTGTGTTTATGTGCTGTTCTATTGAAGTGATGTCGGTTTCAGATACGACCAGCAAATCAGCCGATGCGATGCCCAGCCGGTTCGAGCGCAGCTTTATTTGCTCGGCGGATTCTTCGCCCGATACATACAATACTCTACCGGCGTTTTTGCTGAGATGGTTTGCAGCTTGTATGAGTATAGTTGATTTGCCTATTCCCGGATCACCGCCCACAAGAACCAGTGATCCCGCAACTACGCCGCCGCCGAGCACTCTATCGAATTCGCCTATGCCGCTTGACGTGCGCGAGGCGCCGTCGGCGGTAATGTCGGCAATTGATGTCGGGGCAGAAGACGCGGTTGTAAGTTGCTTTACGGGCTTCGTCGCCGCAATTACTTCTTCTACCATCGACGCCCATTCGCTGCAGTCGGGGCATCGGCCTACCCATTTGGGCGATTCGTAGCCGCACGACTGGCAAACGTATCTTGTTTGTATCTTGGCCATCCCCGTCATTTTATCAGAACCGGCGACTCGGTTCAACAGCGAAAGGGCGAATCCGAGTAATGAGCGGTGCTACTTATTGGGAGTAGGGGATAAAAACCACTGAAAATTTGACATGCAAGCTGAAATGCTGTATTCATAACGAGGAGGTGGGCGAATTGCCACATATCATTGCTACGGTTATTGACGCGGCGGATATTCGCGCGTATGAGTGTATGCTGCCGAAGTCCGAGGTTGTTTCGTTGATTGCCGCGCGTCTTGCCGACATGATTCACCTTCCTACAATCGGGCCGGATGGCCGACCGATGAACTATGGGTTGATACCCAAAGGCGGTGCGCTCCTTGATCCTGATGCGACATTAGGCGAGCTTAATTTGCCGAGTCCGCTTACGATGCGATTAGTGCCGGAGATTTCTGCAGGCGCGGATGATTTACTTCCTTCGGACTGTGCGGATGACGAATCGCTGTCCGAAATAGTCGTAGGCGAGCCGGTCGCTTTGGTACACGATACAGAGC
>JAEWSK010000169.1 GCA_023398345.1 Armatimonadota bacterium
GGGCTGCGCGCACTAGTGGAGTTGATTCGAGATGCACGATAGTCGAATCGCATCACTTCGAAATGTGATGGCAAACAGAAAGCTTGATGCTCTAATTGTCAGCAACATACCCGATATATTTTATATAACCGGCTTCACGGGATCCACAGCAGCCTCTGTGGTTACACACAGTGAGTGCTATGTTTTGGTCGATCCAAGATATACTATTCAAGCAAAATCCGAGTGTGTCGGATGCAGCGTCGTCGAATATGCGGGCAAGTCAACTATTTCTGCTTGCGCCGAGTCAGTCAATGATATAGGTATTCGAAAACTCGGCTATCAAGCCGACGATCTCACCGTATCGTCATTCAGAGAACTTCGAGCAAAAACTCAAAACACTGTATCTTTTCGCGCTGCATCGGGTCTTATTGAAAAACTGCGATGTGTAAAAGATGCGGATGAGATTGAATTGATACGCAAGGCCGCAGCTATCGCCGATAAAACATTTGACACTATAGTTAGACAAACTTGGATTGGAATGACCGAACTGGAAGTTGCATTGCTCGTTGACACGACAATGAGGCATCTTGGTGCAGAGAAAGAAGCCTTTGAGACAATTGCAGCTTCAGGGCCAAACTCGGCCTGCCCACATGCCAGTCCGACTGAACGTAGACTGCAGCCCGGTGACTTTCTCAAACTCGACTTCGGTGCACGTTATCGCGGCTATAACTCAGACATCACAAGAACTATTTGCCTTGGCCCACCTGATGCAAAGCATGTAAAAATCTATAATATAGTGCTGCAGGCTCAACTAAGCGCTATAAAAGCAATTGAGCCGGGTCGCACAGGCAAGCAAATTGACGCAGTTGCAAGAGACATCATCGCATCCCACGGATATGGTGAAAACTTTGGCCACAGCCTCGGCCATTCGCTTGGCATACAAGTTCATGACGGCCCAGGCTTTTCGCGCAACAGCGACATAGTCCTTGAGCCCGGGATGGTAATAACAGTAGAACCCGGCATATATATCGATGGCTGGAGCGGTGTGCGCATCGAAGACTATATATTAGTAACTGATAATGGTGTTGAAGTCTTAACTCACGCCACAAAAGATCTACTGGGCATTTAAATCTTCAGAATACTATTTTGTGACGGCGCATGCTGATTCCTTGCAGCAGTCCTATGGCAACTAAATTAGATAAAAGACTGCTGCCGCCATAGCTAAACATCGGCAACGGGACGCCCGTGACGGGCATTATCCCCATTGTCATCCCCATGTTCACTACGATGTGGAACAGGAACATGCCCACTACTCCTGCCGCAATTGCACGCGCAATTGCGTCCTCAGTAGCGGACATAATGTGAAGAGCGCGCCAGACCAGCATGAAATATAACCCCAGCAGTGCTGCTGAACCAACAAACCCGAGTTCTTCGCCTACAACTGTAAAAATAAAATCAGTATGCTGCTCTGGGATAAACCTTGCTTCGCGCTGAGTTCCACGAAGAAAGCCTGTGCCTTTAAGCTGGCCGGAGCCTATGGCAATACGCGATTGCTTAACTTGATAGCCCGTGCCGCGCGGGTCGGCTGCTGGATCAACAAAGCTCACAATCCGCATTTTCTGATAGTCTTTTAGCACGCCATTGACGTGAAAAACCACAACTCCCGCAATTACGCAAACGCCTACAAATATCAATATATTGCGCATGTCCGTGCCCATCACAAATACCATCGTCAGCCAAATGCCCATAAGTACAAGGCTGGTTCCAAGGTCGGGCTGTTTGAATATTAGTAACATCGGCACTGACAAGTAGAGCAATGATAGGACAAATGTCTCGGCGGTACGGATTTTTTCCATCCTTTTCACCATGAAAGACGCGAGGGCGATTATCATAACGACTTTTGCAAACTCGGACGGCTGAATTCGAAGCGCTCCGTAGCCTATCCAGCGCTGCGCTCCCTTTGATGATAGCCCCGTTACAAGAACACCTACAAGCAAGAACAAGTTGATCCAGTATAATTTGCTTGCGATGCGCTGATAGACACCACAATCCAGAGACGCGGCAATCACCCCAAATGCAAGGCCAATTGGAACCCATAGAAGTTGGCGTTCCACATAGCCCATACCGGCACGTCCGCCCTTGCTGGCACTATAGATCATCAAACAGCCATAAGAAAGTATGGCCAGCGCGGTCATCAAGAGCGTAATATCTAAATTGCGTAAAAGTCTGCGATCCACAAAAGCCGCCGTTGTTGTATATTCTCTGAACCATTATAATATAGATTGCAAGATATTGTAGATCAAAGATTCACAATTGACCATGGAGCGGACAGTTTTGAAGATTGCTGCTGCGTTATTTGTTCTCGTAATTGCCGCCGCTGGAGCATTGGGGCAGCCTTCGGCTCCATTAATTACGACACTCGACAATGGACTGACTGTGATCCTGCAAGAAGATCACTCGTCGGAACTTGTCGGCCTAGACGTATATGTAAAAGCAGGCAGCGCAAAAGAAACTCAAAAAAGCAGCGGCACATCACACTTTATCGAACATCTTCTTTTTGCAACTACAAAGACGCGTAAAGCAGGCGACATGGATCGCGAGATGGAGAGCCTCGGAGCTACGCTGGACGCGCACACAAACTACGATTATGCTCACTTTAACACCACTGTCAGTTCGCGATACTTGCCAAAAGCGCTGGATATATTTTTCGATGCGATAAATAATTCTGAGTTTCGTGAGCAAGATATAGCCCGCGAGCGACTTGTTATTTTAGATGAAATAGCGCGCAGTTACGGCGTGCCGGAAAATGTATGTCGTCAACTGCTTGCGAAATTGATATACGGTGAGCATCCCTATGCTCTGCCCATTGAAGGCACGAGGGCGTCAGTTAAAGATATAACTCGAAACGATATACTCGATTTCTATCATCGTTACTACGTCCCGGCGAATATCGCAATAGTGCTTGTCGGCGACATAGACACAAAAAACGCATTGGAGTTGGTAAAAAAAGCATTTCAATGCAAACCCACTTCGGCCATTACAGCGTCTTCAAAACCGATAATTGCGAAGATTACCCAGCAGCTTGTATTCTCAAAAAAATATTCATTTGATACCAACTATTTGGCAATAGGCTACCTTGGGCCATTGGCTTCGGACTACGAGGACGTGTGCGCAGCCGACGTGCTGCTGACGCATATCGGGCTTGGTTACAGGAGTTGGCTGTCGGATTATCTGAAAAACAATAAAATGCTGATCTTCGACGGAAAGGCTGATTGTCTTACGCAACCGGAGCCGTCGCTTATCACAATTATGGTTTCGGCTAGTACCACAAATATAGTGCAGGTAAAAGATGCCATTTTTGCAATGATAGAAGATATCAAAAAAGACGGTTTGAGCCAAGCAGATATTGACCGCGCAAAGCGATCTCTATTGGGTGAATTTGCATTTCAAGTTGAGACTGTCTCGGGCCGTGCGAATAATTATGGATTCTACTTTGCCGTATCCGATCCGTCCTTTGCATCAAAATACACAGACTGCGTTCAGTCAATTACAAACGAAGATATAAAAAAAGTTGCACTTAAGTATCTCAATCCCAGCGCCGCCGCAGTTGTGACGGTCGGCCCGGACATGGAAGACTCGAAATGAGTAGAGCGTTTAGAATTATTACAATTGCAGCGCTAATAGCACTTACGGGCGTTGGCGCAAATGCTGACGATTCAACGCCCGCATCAAAAATAGTCAAAAAAGTGCTCGACAATGGACTGACAGTGCTCATAAAGCCAGAGACCGACAGCGGGCTGGTGGCTATCGTCGCAATTGTCAAAGTAGGCGCAGGTCAAGAGAGCATTCAAACGGCAGGAGTCGGGAGTTTCGTTTCGAGACTTCTTTTGGCAAGCACACGGTTAAAATCCGCCGAGCAAGTGGCTTCCGTTGCAGATGAGGTCGGCGGCAATATCGGCACTGGCTGGGACCCGGATGTCACCAGCATACGAACAGTTACTACATCCGTCGGATTTGATGAGGCAATGAACCTAATCGGTGAAAGTCTCACCGAAGCAAACTTCGAGTCGCAGTGGGTCGAGCATGAGCGAAAAGTGCTGCTTTCGTCGATGAAGTCCAATAGCGACAACGTGTTCCAACAGGCATATTCGGAACTGCGCCAGCTTTTATATGAGGACAACGGCTATAGAAGGCCGTCAAGCGCATCCGAGCGCGCAATTACAATAGCAACTCCTCAAGACCTCCAGCGTTTTTTTACAAAATACTACGCGCCCAACAATATCGTCCTATCGATTGTGGGTGATGTTAAGGTTGATCACGTCGTTGATCGAGTCCAAAAAGCGTTTGCAGGTGTAGTCGCTCGCAAACTGCCGATTGACAGAGGCGTGCCGGACGAAACGCTCGACCGGTCAAAATTTCGTGCAATGGAAGCCGACTCAAGCGTGGCTTATATGCTCACCGGGTGGCTCGCGCCATCGGTGACATCAGCTGATTACCCTGCATTTGCAGTTGCGGCAAATGCGCTCGGCGGCGGCAAGGGGTCTCTCATGTTTCAAGAGATTAGACAAAAGCAGGGTATCGGCTATGAAATAGGCACGATCTATCCAAGTCTTCGCTATCAAGGGCATTTAATAGCATATATTATTACTGACCCATACAAAAACTCAATTCCAGGATCCAAACCCGATCTTTTGCTTGAGGACGCAAAGACTTCGCTAATCTCACTTGTTGACAGACTCAAGGAAAATCCGCTTTCCGATGAGGACATCGAGCGAGCAAAAGGATACACAATCGGCAGCTATGCTCTTAAACATCAGCACATTATAGAGCGCGCATTGTTGTTGGGATGGTCCGAGGCCGTCACAAATGACTATTCATTCGATACGAACTATGCCGATAAGATTCAAAGCGTTACGGCAGCCGACGTGCAGCGTGTCGCTCGCAAATACTTCACAAAATACGCCACAGTCATCTTTCTTCCAAAGACAAAATCGGAGCCTTAAAAAAACTCAAAGCAGCTTTGGTGACATTCGCGCCTGTCCGAATGGACACAGCTCAATCAACATGCACACTTCGCACCGCGGCGTCGGGGCCTTGCATGTCTCCCTGCCGTGCGAGACGATAAGGTGATTAAACATTGTTTGGTCGTCTTCAGGCAAGATCATACGCAGATCTCGCTCGATTTTTGCCGGATCTTTTTCTTTTGTAAAGCCCAGCCTTTGAGATATTCGAGTGACGTGCGTGTCCACGATTACTGCGGGTTGCCCGTAGCATACGCCGACGATCAAATTGGCGGTCTTTCGCCCCACCCCGTTTAGTTTGACGAGTTCGTCTATACTTTTCGGCACAACCCCGTTATATTCACTTATAATCTGGCGCGCCGACTCTATTATTGCCTTCGTTTTATTTCTAAAAAAGCCTGTGGGCTTTACGATCTCTTCAAGTTCATTGTAGTCGGCGTTTGCAAATGCCGCTATAGTTGGATATTTCGCAAACAACCCCGGCGTTATTTGATTAACACGTTCATCGGTACATTGTGCTGCGAGTATAGCCGCGACCATCAGTTCATGACACGTGGCAAAATTGAGACTACACTTGGCATTGGGATAGATAGATCTTAAAATCGAGATAATCTCGCCAATGCGTTCTTTTGGATCGGCTTTGGATCTATCGTTCATTTTGACCTACATGCAATAAATGCAGCAAACGATCTATCATATGTTCGCTCCACATCGGCAGGAAAACAGCAGGCAGGAAGCTGATCCATGCTTAGATGGTAGTGAATGCACTCGCAGCACTTGCCGTGGCGAGAACAGCCGGAATATGTGCAGTTGCAGTTTTTATTGTTTTCACCTAGACGTTCGCAGGCCATATCAGCTCTCCTAAAAGACAGTATTGAGATGATTCTAGGCCAAAAGCACCGCTAGCGTCAATAACAAATGTGCGTGTCATTTATCGCACTAAAACGCCGTAGAGAACAACGGCCCGTTGACGAGTACTTGTGAGGCTGGTATATTCATCGCATGTTTAAGTCTGTTGGTTTAGCTATTATATTGATTTTAATCAGCGGCACAGCGTCGGCTGATCTCAATTACGCTTGCATTGATCCGATTGTCGAAGTGCGCGGGATATGGATTGACGCAGGAGCTATCCCAAAGACCGCGCAGGCCATACGGCAGATGGTCAGATCATATGCAGACGCAAATTTCAATTTGCTGCTGCCGGAGACAATATGCCGCGGATACGCGATATATCCGAGCAATATAATCGAGCGTGACCCCAGGTTCGCTTGCGCAATAGACCCACTGGCTATTATGATCGACGAAGCTCATAAGTTCGGCATTGAGGTGCATACGTGGGTGTGGGTGTTTCGTGCGGGCTATTCCAAAGACAAAGGATCAATTCTCCGCACGCACCCCGACTGGGCCGAACTCGATATTAACGGCAAAGATTTGTCGCCCAATGGCGGTTACTGGCTCAGTCCGTCAAATCCGTCAGTAAGAGACTATCTCGCGTGCCTTTACGCCGAGCTTGTCAGGAAATACCCCATCGATGGCCTGCACCTCGACTATATTCGCTATGAAACCGAAGAAAAGGCGTTCTATGGTTTCTCGCAATCGAGCGCGTCACTTTTTGAAAAGCAATATGGCGTCAATCCGGCAAACATACAATCCGGCACGCTAGATCAGCTCTTTTGGTATAAGTTTAGGGAGCGGCAGGTCAACACATTTATGCAACGAATTGCAACACAGACGAGATCAATCCGGCCAAATGTGACAATCTCTGCGGCATCCGGGCCATATGCTCCTGATGCCAGAACACTTCTTTTGCAGAACTGGCCGAACTGGGCTACAAACAAGTGGGTCGATTTCATAACGCCTATGTCCTACTCCACAAGTGACGATTACTTCAAAAGACTTATCCTGCGACAGAAAGAATCCATTGGCTGCAACGCTCTGTTGGCAGAGGGCATTGGAATTTTCGTGCATAAAGATATGGCGCAGACGACAACACAAATTGCAATATCAAGACAAATGGGTGCGTCGGGCCAGATCATGTTCTCGGCTTCGTATTGTGATCCAGCTCGACTGGCATCGCTGAAAAATGGGCCTTACGCTAGACCGGCAATACTTCCAATTCGCGACCCAAACGCCGCATGCAAAATACTAGCATGCGCTGCCGAACAACGGCGAGCATCGGGCGAAATCGAGCTTGCCAACTACTATGCAAAAGCAGCACAATCAATTGCTTGTTATGATGCCGCTCGAAAACAAAAAGTGAAGTATGTTGTTCCTACGCTGCCTGAGTTGCCATTATCCGTCAATGCAAATTGATTTCGCTAGGTAGATAATGGTTTGTAAGCGCAATATGGCTCCTCACCCATGAAATCTCCGGTCTCAGCATATGCACGCGCCCTGCACCCACCGCACACATGCGCATATTCGCAACTGCCGCACTTGCCCTTTAGCTGTGACGAATCGCGCAACGTCTCAAAAAGCGTCGATTCACGCCATATTTTGCTAAGCGGCATATCGATTACGCTGCCGGCGCTGACCGGGAAATAGCCACAAGGATAGACATCGCCTTTGTAAGATACAAAACAGACTGCACTACCGGCAAGGCAGCCTTTTGTCATTGCTTCCATGCCATGTGTCTCGGGTGTTATCTTTATGCCATCGGCCTTGGCTCGCTGTCGCATAACTCTAAAATAATGCGGTGCGCAGGTTGCCTTGAGATTTATCGAGGCACTCTTAGAGGCATCATACAGCCAATTGAGCACTTGCTCATAATCATTGGAAGATATCATTTCGCGCTCGCTTATTTCCTTGCCACAGCCGGTCGGCACGAGCAAAAATAAGTGCAGGGCGCATGCGCCGATAGATTGCGCAAGATCGAGTATCTTTGGCAGTTGTCGAATGTTGTGTTTGGCCACGGTTGTGTTGATCTGGACAGGCATACCTACGGATTTGCAAAACTCGATGCCTCGCAAGGCTGCATCGAATGCTCCCGGCAATCCCCGAAACGAATCATGCGTCATTGCATCTGATCCGTCAATGCTGATACTTACGCGCTGCACACCTGAATCGACTAATTTTTTTGCTATAAGATCATTAAGCAGTGTTCCATTTGTTGCAAGAACCATGCGCAGGCCCAATTGTGTGCCGTGGCGTGCAATATCAAATATATCATCACGAACCAGTGGCTCACCGCCGCTGAGCACAATGACGGGCTTTGAAAAAGATGCAATATCAGAAAGCAGATTGTAGCTTTTCTCAAGTGTCAATTCTTCAATGCCGCGATCTTTTACAGCACTCGCTCTACAGTGAATGCACTTGAGGTTGCATGCATTTGTAGTCTCCCAGAAGACCAGTCGGAGTTGAGGATTTGTGCCGGACATGTGTGTGTGCATATGTCCAGTTTACACGACTTCATCTCTGCATGCAAAAACAACATGATGGGCGGACGACAAATAGTCGTCCGCCCATCAACCTAACGAAAAGCGAATATCATAATCACTGCTTAGGACGCAGATTTTCTCTTTCGTCCGCCACCGTGACTTGCCTCGCCGCCTTTACGGCCGGCAAGACGCGCTTCATCGCTAGTCCACTCATGAGCAGTGCCCTTCATATGAGCGGCACGCCCGCCCTTACGGGCGATTTCTTTTTGCTTTTCGGGGTCCATGGAGGCAAACCCTCTAAGCCGAGTGGACATAAGGACACCTCCCTCCATCCCTGGGCAACGGTAACTGAGCTTTTCACCGATCTTGCTTTTACCCCTGCATGGCCGCTACTAAACTGAACAAGGTAATATATTTAAAAACCATATTTATAGTATTTCACAATGAGGTCATGGCATACGATTAACGGAACATGGCATCAAGCATTTGCGTCGTGTATAATGTGATTCATAACGAACCGGACTCGAGGAGATTCAATGAAGACCATAAAAACTATTCTCATTGCGCTCGCACTTTTGGTCGCGTGCATGCAGGCATTTGCGCAAGAGGAAAATCCAGGGCCACCAGACGGGGCATTGCCTGCTCCACCGCCAGCACCTATAATGCCGGGCGCACCCGATCGGCCAACGCCTCCAACGGCTCCAGCACCTCAAATGCCTCAGATGATGCGAGGCCGTGAAATTGCAATTGGCCCAACGGATTCTATGTCCAACCCCAAAAAGGTTCGTGGCAAAGTAAACGCTGTTGCATTTCCGCCTCCGACGGTAGAAGTTGCATCGGTTGAAATTTTCTTCAACAATGCATTAATCGGTCAGGCATCAACAAAGCCATATAAAGTTGAGTTCAATACAGCCACTGTAAGTGCAGGCGTGCATCAGTTTAAGGCAGTCGGTCTGGATGCAAACCGAAAACAGATTTGGACTGCGTCTACCGCAATTGAAATACCGGCTGCATCCAACGCAGCAAGCCAGATTTCCGCTAAGCCCGTTATTCCATCCGCCAGCCCGTCGGCGCTAAATAACAGATCAAGGCAAAATACTCCAGACTCGCCGCCGAATGCATCTATCTCGCCGGCGCAAACGCTGGCTAAGACATATTCAAGCAGCAAGTATCACTTCGATGTGCAATATCCGGCAGGCTGGATTGCCAAAGATAAAACATCTGCGATGAAGCCGAGTAAGCCGGGCAATGCATGGGTGTCTTTTGCACAAAGCGCTAAGTCGCCAAAGACAGTGATAAATGTTCGCCGGATGCGCGTTGATAACACCACAAACGCCGACGAGTTTGCAAAATACAACTCATATGTCAGTTCATGGGAGCGCAAGACAGTGCTTGGAGAGCAGGCATTTGCGACAACATCCGGCACGCCTGAATCGAAGAAAGTAATTCATCGCCTGATAATTATTAAGAACGGCTGTGCATGGATGCTTAACTGCGTAGATACATCCGGAGACTCGCCGGACAAGAGCCGCAGTCTGTTTGATTCCATTGTTGGAAGTTTGGTAATCAAAAACAATCAGCAGGCACCTGCAGTCACAATAACGGAAAAAGGCAACAAACACTAGATAGTCGCTGACAAAAAGGCATTAAATTGAGCGCCGCGAATAACAATTTCTGCGGCGCTTATTTTTCAACTGCTCTGCAAGACAGGAAACTTTTGATTTGATGAATAAGTTACCCCTATAGACAAACATTCGGAGATAACCCATGCCATTGAAATACTCTGTTTTTACTGTGATGATGCCCGATTTTGATATTGCTGAGTCCGCCACATTGCTGAAATCACTGGGCTACGACGGAGTGGAGTGGCGCGTGCATAATGTTCCATCCGTATTTCCCGACAAACCCGACTTTTGGCGCGGAAATAGGGCAACGCTTGATATTGAAACAATAGTCGAGAACGCTCCAAAGATAAAAACTATAACAGACGATGCAGGTTTGGAAATTATCGGGCTGGGAACTTATCTCAGTTATAAGCTGATCGACGACATCGAAAGATGCATGGAGGCCGCAGCGATTATGGGCTGCCGGTCCATAAGGGTATCTCCACCCAAATATGATGGGTCGGTCAACTACAACGACCTTTACGAAGAAGCAGTCGATGGTTATGCCAGAGTTGAGGAATTGGCACGTAAAAGCGGCGTTAGGGCCAATATTGAAATCCATCATGGAAATATCTGCTGCAGTGCAGGACTTACGTATAGGTTGGCCTCGAACTTTGACCCGGACTGCATAGGCGTTATCTTTGATCCAGGCAATATGATATGCGAAGGACGTGAAAATTGGCAGCTTGGCCTTGAGCTGTTGGGGCCTTATTTGTCTCATGTCCATGTCAAAAACGCAACGTGGAAAGAAAATGGCGTGTCGCCGGATGGCGAAAAAGTATTTAATTACACAATGGTCCCGATGAAAGACGGAATAGCCGATTGGGGTGAGATACTTGCCGCCTTGGACCGCGTAGGATACCAAGGATGGCTATCAATTGAAGATTTTGGGCCAGGCGATACAAAGACCAAGCTTGCTGAGGACATCAGTTATGTAAAAGCGTTGGCGGACAGGCTCGGCATCTAGGTGAAGTACTTCAATTTTATAAAGACCGCCACAATTCAAGTGGTCTGGTTGATTTTTTTGTGTGTCTCGACTTCGTATGCTTACGACAATCCCGTTGCGCCCACGTCGGATTCAAATGTAGTTAAGCCTCAACCGGTGTGCGAAGTATCCACACCAGTGCCGGTTGTCGTATCTGCTCCATTTTATGAGATGACCGGGCCTGTTTTGCGAGGCGGCGACGGGGTCATGTTCATAAAGGGATATGAAAGATTCACTGCTTCGAAGGTCGAGTATGACACACTAACACAAATCGGCTATGCACAAGATGTGTTTTTTACCACATGCAGCGCTCAAAAACCGGATTGGCATTTGACCGCGTCACGAGTTGTGCTGCAGCCAAATCATAAGTTGCATGCAAGAAATGTAGCGCTCTATATTGGAAGAACAAGGGTTTTGATGCTGCCATCAATGAAAATCAGAGTTGGAGGCGGGTCTGCAACATCTGCAATTTTTCCCCGCCTGGGATACGACCGTCGTGATGGAGCAACTCTTTCGCAGACCCTAAGAGTCACCGACACCATGCACTCGCGCACGACTTTAGACTTAAAATTTACTACGCTGCATTCGATTGAATGCGCCTTAGGCACGGTCTACGGAGTTGGCGGTAGACTGACCTCATTTCCGGGTCGGTATCTAAATTACGGATCCATGCGAACGCGCGCACTGGATGTGCCACAAAAACCCATCGGAAACTGCGACCCACAGCTTTTGAGGCCAACTGGAGCAGCCCATCTTCAGCCATATGGCACAATTACGCTTCGCCAGCGAACATACGACGCCAGAAATCTGGGGCTAGTCGTTTTTAGGCAGCCTGAATTGGGTGTTGTCTATCTTGGCAGTCAATTATCTATACCAAAGCAAAAGCTAGACCCGAGAATAGAGCTATATCCGCAAATAACGGCATCTTGGGGGCGATTCAAAGAAATTCCGGGCCAGTCCGACTATGAATCGCGTGGGCAATTGGCTATGCAAGGTTCATTAAATGCATTCTGGATGGGGCCTAGAACGGCGATTCAGCCATTAGCTATTGCGACCTATGCGGCATATGGCGACGG
>JAEWSK010000184.1 GCA_023398345.1 Armatimonadota bacterium
GGCAAATCTTCAAATGACTTCACTTCAGTGATGTCTTCCGACCAGCCGGGCAGTTCTTCATAGACAGGCTGCGCTTTGGCGAGAATTTCTGAATCTGCGGGAAATTCGCGAGTCAATTGCCCGTCGATCATATAGCCGGTGCAAATCTTCAGCGTATCGAACGTGCTGAGCACATCGAGAAGCGTTAGGGCGATTGCCGTTGCGCCATTTACTCTCGCAGAATATCGCCCAGCCACCGAATCAAACCACCCACATCGTCGTGGACGACCTGTCGTAGTGCCGTATTCATGGCCGCGCTCACGGATCTTGTCGCCAGTCGCGCATGAAAGCTCAGTCGGGCAAGGCCCTTCTCCCACTCTTGTCGTGTATGCCTTTGCGACGGAAATAACGCGGTCGATGGCTGACGGAGGCACGCCCGTGCCGATTGTCGCGCCGCCGGATACGCAGTGCGAACTTGTCACAAACGGATATGTGCCGAAGTCAATATCAAGAAGCGTGGCATGCGCGCCTTCGAATACGATGCCTGCCGATGCTTCGACTGCCTGTGCAAGGATCGCATCCGTATTGGTCACGAATGGCGCGATGGCTTTGCCGTAGCTTGAATATTCTTCGATTATTGCAGCCTCATCAAGTGGCTCTGCGCCATAGATTTTTGTGATAAGAGCATTTTTATATTCAAGGCAGTCAGCGACGCGCGCACGAAATCTTTTCGGGTCGATAAGTTCGGCAATGCGAATTCCGGTGCGCGCCATTTTGTCCGAATAGCACGGGCCGATGCCTCGTCCGGTCGTTCCGATCTTGCGGTCGCCTTTGCGCTGCTCTTCGAGTGCATCAAAAAGCTTGTGCCAAGGCATAATCACATGCGCGTTACCGCTGATTTTGAGCTTTGATACGCTGATGCCGCGCTGCGTCAACTGAGCCAGCTCATTGACGAAGACTTTTGGATCCAAGACGATGCCATCAGCAAGTACGGGCGTGATGTGCTCCTGGAGTATGCCTACAGGGACAGTGTGAAACTTATAAGTTTCGTCTCCAACCACTACCGTGTGGCCAGCGTTGTTGCCGCCATTATATCTCACTACATAGTCGGCATGCTGTGAAAGACAGTCCACAATCTTGCCTTTTGCCTCATCACCCCAGTGCATTCCGACCACAACAGTGTTCGCCATCAGCGTGTTCTTCCTCTTCCGTACATAAAATGAGCGCCACCTCGGACGCCGCCAATAGCATAGCAAATGGGCAGACGTTTGTCAATTCTACAAAAATTGATATGCAAATTGATATTGTGGGATGCGTCCAACTCTATATGTTTTGCAATAATGGTGCGAAGCTCGTGGCTGGCAGATCGTATGCGATATTGAGCATGTCGGCAATAGTTGCGCCGATATCGGCGAACGTAGAGCGTGTGCCGAGGTTGATGCCGCTTGCAATTTGTTTGCCGAAGACTAGCAGTGGCACATATTCACGTGAATGGTCTGTGCCGGGAGTTGTCGGATCGCAGCCGTGGTCGGCGGTGATAATAAGAACATCCAATTCGCGCAGTGAAGAAATGATGCGCGGAATTGCTGCGTCGAAGTCCATCAGTGAGCGGGCATAGCCGTCGACATCATTGCGGTGCCCGTAGAGCATGTCGAAATCGACGAGATTTGTAAAAATCAATGCACCACGGTTTGAAGATATGGCGGATATTGTAGCGTCGATTGAGTCGGGATTGTTTGTCGTATGATTCGATATAGAAATGCCGCGGCCGCAAAATATGTCTTCGATTTTGCCGATAGCGATTACTTCGCGATTAGCGCGCGCGATATAGTCGAGAAGTGTTTTATGGGGTGGGGGAGTTGAAAAGTCGCGGCGGGAGCCGGTTCGTAAAAACTCACCCGGTTTGCCCACAAATGGCCTTGCGATGACTCGCTGAATGTTATGAGGATAATTGAGCATCTCACGCGCTATTTGGCACATTTCGTAAAGCTGCTCGACCGGCACTATTTGTTCGTGGCATGCAATTTGAAATACGCTGTCGGCAGAAGTGTAGACGATGGGACAGCCCGTGCGCATATGCTCCTCGCCAAGCTGTTGGATGATAACCGTGCCCGATGCAGCCTTGTTGCCAATTGTCTTTCGGCCTATGCGCCTTTCAAATTCGGATATGATTTCAGATGGAAAGCCATTTGGATATGTAGGAAACGGCCGATTGGTGATGATGCCCATCATCTCCCAGTGTCCAGTGTCGGTGTCCTTGCCGCACGATGCCTCGGCCATTTTTCCATAACATGCAGCCGGCGAATCGACTGGCGGGTTACCATTTATATGCGCAATGTTGCCCAGGCCAAGTTTGCAAAGATTTGGCAGATGTAGATTTACCGATTCGGCGATGTGGCCGAGAGTGTTGGAGCCGGAGTCGCCGTAGTCGGATGCGTCGGGAAGTGCGCCGATGCCTACCGAGTCCATTACAATTACAATCGCCCGAGTTATGGGAGATAAGTCAAGTTCAGGACACTCTAAAAATTCGAGTTGTTCTATGGCGTTCATGCTCTCGGGTGCGCCTCCTTGTAGATTTCACGTAGATGGTCGCGTGTGACGTGCGTGTATATCTCCGTAGTCGCTATGCTTGCATGCCCCAGCATTTCTTGAATGCTGCGCAGGTCTGCTCCGCGTTCAAGCAGATGCGTGGCAAACGAGTGTCGCAAAATGTGTGGCGTGATTGGCCTGCTTATGCCCGCTATTCATGCATATTTTTTGATGATCACCCAGAATCGCACCCGCGACATCGGCTTTCCAAGATTGGACAGAAAAAGATATTCCGAGCGCTTGTCTTTTGAAAGACTGCCGCGTGCTCGGTCGATATATGCCTCAATCAAGTGCGACGCGATTTCGCCGATGGGCACTATGCGCTCTTTGTTTCCCTTGCCGATACATCGTAAAAAGCCCATTTTGAGGTTGACGTCGTCTGTCTTTAAATTGATAAGCTCACTGACGCGCAGTCCCGTTGCATAGAGCGTTTCGAGCATTGCACGGTCGCGCAGGCCTTGATTATTGGTTATATCCGGCGCTTTTAATAAGCGGGAAATTTCGTCTATGTCGATTGTTTTAGGTAGGCGTTTGGGCGGGGGTGCGGTTGGAATTGCTTCCAGCGGACTTTTGCAAATATCGCCGCAGGATATGAGATATTTTATGAAGCAGCGCACAGCGGTCATTTTGCGCGCGATGCTCGATGGTGCAAGTTTTAGCTTGGTTAATTGATCGATAAAGCCGATTATGCAATCCTCGTCAATGTGCTTTGGCTCGGATATTTCGCGCTTAGCCAGATACGCGGCAAACTGCGAGAGGTCGCGGCCATATGCTTCAAGGGTCTTGTTTGCCAGCCCTCGCTCCAGCGCGTTTTTATCGAGAAACAGTTGGATTTGGTAGTCTATCATCTATTTTTTTATCTCATATATTCGGATCGTCGGTGATTGATAGCGCATATCATGCGGCATTGATTGCGTGCTGCCGAAGCATATGCCAAATGCTGTCAGTTCGTTTGAAAATGTCTTAAGTAATCTGTAATGCTGCCTTATCTGCGCAATATCTTTTTGTATGCGGCGCGCTTGCGCCGCGTTGTCGCTACTAAGCGACTCAATATTGCGCAGGCGGAGCGCATCTAAAGTTTCATAGTCGGTTATTACGCACCATTTTGGCAGGTAACCGGGCGAGTTGGATATAGGCGTCTGAATATATGGCATTTTCTTTGCAGCAAAAGATCGCTGTTTCACGGTTCCTAAGCCGACTGTTTTGGAGTATGGCGGCGAATAAAACCACGGGAGATCAATCATTCCAATGTTGCTGTGTTTTGGTATGTTTGCAAATATCCAGTTCGCTGCGCGGTCGCGCGGATCGGGAATGGCAAATTGCCTGTCGAGCGCTATTGTATATATTAATGTGCCGGCGAGCGATACTGTGAGTATTGCAACCCAAGCCCATCGGACGTGTTTAGGAATTCGTCGAAAAATAGCACATGCCATCCATCCGATAAGAATGGCGGCGGCTGGAAATAGTGGCAGGCTGTATCGCGCAAACCTCACTTGAGAAATTGAAATTAGGACGTAGTATGGCAATACGAATGCTAATATAGTTAAAGATTTTTTGTCTAACTTATACAATGCATAGATAACTGAGACTGCAAATAATATTGCAAGTGCTGGACCAAGGCCGTACCACAGAGACGACGCGAATGTGTAGACAAAACCATTTCCTGTTCCCGCGAAGACGAGGCCGTGGCCGCTGGAAGTGTGTGCAACTTCGTATAAGAAACTATGCGCAAACTCTAACCATCTGAATATAATTCCGGGGGTGGAGACTATAAAAGCGGCGATTGCGCACCCCATTGCTGATACGAGGCGTCGGAACCCCGCATTTCGGTCTTTGGAGCCTAAAAAGTGTGCGGCGATCAGTGATAAAATAACCAGCCCGGCGTTGTACTTTGTGCCTGCAGCCAGTCCCGCCATCACTGCGCAAAATATATAGTCGCGCCAAGCCCCGCGCTTGAGTACAAGTCCTGAAAACCCCAAACACGCGGCTATGAAAAGTGTGCTCGGCACATCTACAGTTGCGAAGTGCGAGTGCTGAACATGCATCGGCGCTATGCAGAGTATTAGCGCGGCCAGCATTCCAACATTACTCGGGTGGTCATCTTCGGAAAAAAGCTTTGTTGCTGACCAGTAGGT
>JAEWSK010000289.1 GCA_023398345.1 Armatimonadota bacterium
GTATAACCATATCCGGTTTCTGCGAGCGGAGCACATCGATCCCCTCATTGCCATCGCCACTGCAAACCACATCATAACCCGCTTTTTCAAAGTAAAGGCTTATAAGTTCGCAAACATTCTCTTCGTCATCTATAACCAGCAGTTTAGGCTTGGAAACGCCGGTCTCATCACTTTTGAGTACATTCTGTACATCCATGATCGGGCCTACCTCGTTTGTATTCTGTGGTGTTTGCGTCGCAATTAAGCTCAGCAAGGCCAGTATAGTTCGATTTGGTGACTATGTCAAGAGTACAACAAAAATCAAGCAAAATTGCCGCGCTCAGCACACAATAGAACCGAATACGCTATTGAAAAATTTTCTTCGCAAATGCCTAAACTCAATCCCGTCGTCTTTATTGCAGACACGATTTGTAAGCAGAATTGCAAACATATCATATTCAGGATCCAAAATTACGCATGTCCCGGTAAAACCGGTATGCCCGATGGCCGACCGTGACGTAAAATCACCAGCTGACAGACCGTCATTAGGCCAAGTAAACCAGCCCAGTGTCTGACCACCAATTGTCTCAGGTATGGCGTTATTGAACATTCTGCGCACAACTGATGGATTGAGCGGAAACGCTCCGCGGCTTTCGCGTGCCGCAAGTAAGCATTCACAGAATCGCGCGACGTCTGTTGCAGTCGAAAACAGGCCCGCATTACCCGAAACTCCTCCCAGCGCATATGCGTTACCGTCATGAACTTCACCGACTAGCAAACGATTGCGATAGGAACAGTTGTCGGTCGCGGCAATCGTTTGGCCGGCTTTGGGCTTTGGATTATAACTAGTATTTTCCATTCCCAGCGGTTCAAAGATACGACGCTTTGCGAATGTGTCGATTCGCTCACCCGCCAAAACCTCCAGCACTATGGAGAGCATTATGTATCCCATGCACGAGTAGACATGAGTTGTGCCGACCTTGTTAATAAGTGGAATTGTGAAAAGCTCGTCGATTGCTTCTTGACGAGTTTGCCCTTTTGAATAAATATCTCTCCATGCCGGCAACCCACTGGTATGTGTCAGCAAATGATGCAAGGCGATGCCCTCAAGATGCGGCAGCTTACGGTCGGGAAAATAACTTTTTAGAGGTCGAATGGAAATGTCAGTAAGCCCGTCCTGGGCAAGCATTAAAATTGACGGCGCACATGACATTGCTTTTGTCAAAGACGCCATATCAAAAAGAGTATGCTCGTCTATCTTTGCATCGCCCGAGTAATCCGTCGTGCCGGCAGAACACACGAGCGCGTTTACTCCTCTGCGCCATACCCACACCGACCCGCCGGGATAGAGCTTTTGCTTTACTCCCTCGTTAAGAATCGCTTCGGCCCTTTCAAGCCCTTTGGGATCTAGTCCCGCCTTGATAGGATCAATTTTAAGCTTTGCCACTATATATCTCCCGTGCATCAAACTGCGTATATTGCCGCCAAGCAATGGCCGTCACGGAGATTGTAAACCCGTATGCAGATATAGGTCAACCTCGAATTCGGTGGTATCATTTACATTGATTATATGGATATGGCACAGGAGGAACTGAAATGGTTGACCCCAGAATGAATAAACTCGCCGATTTGCTGGTCGGCTACTCAACGAAAGTGCAACCCGGCGAATGCGTTCTGATCGATGCATACGATGCGCCAGAAGAGATGGTGACGCTGCTCGTAAAGCGAGTCGCCAAGACCGGCGGGCTGCCGTTTGTGGAAACACACAGCGCTAAAGTAATGCGATCACTATATATGAATACAAGTGAGGAGCATTCAAAAATATACGGCAAGCGAGATTTGGAGTTTATGAAGCAGATGCAGGCGTACATTGGCCTGCGCGGCTCGCTCAATATCAACGAAACTTCCGATGTCCCAGACGACAAGCGCAAAATTTATCAAGACTACTGGCAGAAACCCGTACTCGATCAGCGCGTTTCAAAGTCCAAATGGGTGGTGCTGCGATGGCCTACTCCATCCATGGCACAGTTGGCTGGAATGAGCACTGAACAGTTCGAGGACTTCTATTTTAATGTCTGCACACTCGACTACGCAAAAATGGCCGAGGCAGAAAAGCCACTAAAAGAGAGAATGGAAAAAACCGACATTGTGCGAATCGTCGGCCCCAAAGACACCGATCTCACATTTTCCATAAAGGGTATGCCCGCAATACAGTGCGACGGCGATAGAAACATACCCGACGGCGAGGTCTTCACTGCTCCGATTAAAGACAGCATCAACGGAGTAATCCATTACAACGCAGCCACAGTGTATCAAGGCAAGTCATTTGACGACGTCAGACTGGTGTTTGCCAACGGCAAAATCATCGAGGCGACAAGCTCTGACACAAAATCGCTTAATGAGATTCTCGACACAGATGAAGGCGCGAGGTACGTCGGCGAATTTAGCCTTGGGTTCAATCCATATATAAACAAAGTAATGAGAGATATACTTTTTGATGAAAAAATTGCGGGATCGCTACATATTACTCCAGGTCAAGCATACGAGGAAGCCGACAATGGAAACCGCTCAAAAATACACTGGGATCTGGTTCTTATCCAGACATCTGAGTTCGGCGGAGGCGAAATTTGGTTTGACGACGAGATGATTCGAAAGGACGGTATATTTGTTTCTGAACATCTTCTAGCACTCAACCGTGAGAATCTTATCTGAACCATTTAAGCATTTTTGCGGTCTTTATATTGCCCGTGAGAATGGAAAATTAAAATTGTATCGCAACGACTCTTCACATAAACCGAAATTCTCTGTACAATTAGGGATGTCGATCAGGCGAAGCTCGTCCTCCGGATCCCCCCTAAGCGAGCAATTGCCCGGTCGACATAATGGCCTTTATCCTATGGGTAAAGGCCATTACTTTTGTTCACGTGTTGAACTTCCAATTGACTTATTATGTCCTCTACGCACCGAACTTGCCGGATAAATTCAAAATCGCGCATCCGCGCAATACTTGCATTGCAAATCCTCTTGCGTAGCGAGTTGTTGCTCAGCAGCAATGTAACTGCGCTAGCTATCGAGTCAGGCGAAGATGGCCTAATTGGGGCAATGCCTGTCCCGCGCAAAACCTCCCCCACTCCACCGACATCAGTCGCAACAACACTCACCCCGCAGGCCATTGCTTCCAATAGCGCCACAGGCATGTTCTCTTTTAATGACGGCAGCACAAAAATATCCATTGCCTTAGCAAGACGCACAGCGTCAGTTTTGTGGCCAGTAAATGTCACAAAGTCCAAAACTCCTATTGACTCTGCTTTTTGACGCAGTTTTGATTTTAGTGGGCCATCACCGATTATTAAAAATTGCGCGTCCGGGCATTTCATAAGTATGGCAGGCATTGCATCGATAAAATACTCAACTCCCTTTTCAGGGCTCAAGCGCGAAACAGTGCCCACCACCGGCCCAGCGCCTATGCCAAGATCGGCGCGAGCTGATCTTTGTGTGCCAAAATCAGCTATATCCTCAACATCAACCGCGTTTGGAACGACAACAACATTTTGCAATCCAATCGAGCGCAGATCATCTGCCGCACGCTCGCAAACTGCCATCACACAAGCGGCTCGACGCAACGCAATAAAATCCAGCGCCTCATATAGTTTCACGCGTGTGCTCACACCTGTGTGGCCATGAAACCATCCAATCCAAGGCACGCCAGCTAGCACTGCCGTAAGATCTGCCTTGAAACCAGAGCAAATCACCACGCAGTCACCGGCGTCGCAGACCATTTCATTCAATTTGCCCGCAGCCGAAATGGCAAAAAGTTTGCCGTCTGTAAGCTCGGCGGTGCACATGCCAAGCGCAAGCGCCTCTTGCAAAAAAGCATTCGGTTTTCCGGAAGTAAACGAAGCCACCATTGGCTTATATCTTGACGCATCCATGCGAATGCACTGACCAAGTATCTGTTTTTCCGGCCCACCGACAAACGGGCTGTCACGAAGATGAATAACGGTAGTCATATACCGCCTCCAAATACAGGCGATAGGCTGGACCGTCGACTTTTTTGCCCGAGTTCGTAGACAGGACAAGCGTTGCAATAAAAGCATGGACGAGCGGCATAGGCAGATAATGAATTCACAATATCAGCACGTGTCACACCCAACACATGCGCCTCTGAAAGATAGTCCGACGCGCCATCATGCACACCGTAAAGGCCGATTATCAGCACGCGACGCTTTAAGGCCAGAGCATTTTCGATCATCTCGCGAAGATTGCTCAAAGCGGCGAGCTTGCCTTCATTTCGCACAATATCTATTACATGTGCAGCTTCAAATTTGCCAATGCGCCGCAAATACCCTGCAGTGCCGATATGATCATGGCCCCAAAATATGACCAAATCTGTCGGCGCAAGTCGAGTTGCGAGAAGCCGCGCCTCTTTATAATATTTATTGCTCTCGCCGGTGTGCGCCGGATATACTGCCGAAAACATATTGAGGCAAAATAGCGCTCCAACGATTGCAACTGCAATAAACTTGCCAGTCGATGACAGGTGTGGGCGTGCAATGGCCGCAAGCGCAATGACCGCGGGCATCAGCATTATCCATCTATCATGGTCGGTCGTAAAAAATAGCAGCGCTACGAGCGCATATGGCAAAATCCACGCCGCGCAAACCGCCGCACCCCATCTAGCGTTTATGCTTTGCATGCGTCGAAGCGCATGTGTAAAAAAAGGCACGGCGAGTATCAATGCCAAAACAATGCCCTTTGCGACCAGGCGAGCAATATCCCAAACAATAGGCTTCGACCCGGAAATACCGGCAGCACTGCCTTTTATAAGTGTGCCAGCGTCATCGAGATATATAACGGCGTTGGAAAAGCCATATATGCCGCGAATGGCATTCACAGGCTCAAATGTCGGTGCATAGCCGTGCGCACCGCCAAGCGCCCATCTCGCGACAGTTGAAGGCGAGAACGAGCCGGTCGCTACCCATGCAAAAACTGCATACGCGAAAATAATCAATGCAAGCGAAATTGCAGCCAGCTTTATTGCGCTGCGCTCGCCGGATTTCGAGTATCCTATAAGCCCAGTCATCGCGGCAGGCAAAAAGACAATATTGGACTGATGTATCAATGTCGCGAGCACAACCCATGCGCCAAGTCCCCAGATGTGAGGCATTTTTTTTCGCGCATGCGAAGCGCAGAGCATGTAAAACGCGCAGATTAAGCAGAGTGTGGACAGCGAATAAGTCGTCAGGTCTGTCGCATGAGTCCAGTAAGTATACGAAAACGCCAACGCAAGCCCCGCCGATATTGATGTAAATCGGCTCAATTCAAGCCGCTTCAGCGCAGCAATAAACACCCCCACCCCAATCGCCGCAAACACCGCATCGCAAAATTGCATCATATATGCTGCATCCACATTCGGGGAAACTGAACTTACAAGCAGATAAATTGCACGCATAATCGTAGTATAAAGAAGATGACCAGGCAGCAGCCATCGTTGCAAATCATTTGACTCGACGCGCCCGGCATAGCCAAGACCGTCCAAATTGAGCGCCTTTGCGCCAAGTGCAATATAAATAGCAAAAAGCGCGATTGTGACGACGAGGATGTCTATGCGGTCAGACTTTTTATATGTCCTCACGCTCTCCACCTTTTGCTCCAAGCTCGCGTCCGACTCCGATCGATGATCTCGAACTTGATCTGCGCGAACACAGCTTAATAGATGAACTCGGACGGTTGACTGTAATTAGCTTCATATAGCTCAAAATTGTGCGTGCAACTCTCATCTTGCTTGCGCCAGCCTTGAGATCGTAGCGCAGTTCAAGCGGGACTTCCGAGACAACCGCTCCAAGCGCGCTGAGCTTAAT
>JAEWSK010000026.1 GCA_023398345.1 Armatimonadota bacterium
GCATACATCTGGCCGATGCCCGGAATAAAAAAAGACAACACGCCCGCGAGTGTGGGCGATTTTCTTGCTGGTGAGGATGTGGATGAGTTGTTCATTACGCTATTTCCACCTGAATCGCATCCTCGCCATAGATTTCTTTGAAGCGCGCATCGTCGATTTCTTCTGGAGACCCATCAAAAACGAACTCCCCGCCCTTGAGCGCCAATACTCGGTTTGCATATCTTCTAGCCAAACTGAGAAAATGCAAATTGCACAGTATGGTCATACCGTCGCGTTTGTTCATTTGCTCGAGATGATTAAGCACAGTGTGAGCTGTGGCCGGGTCTAGTGACGCCACCGGTTCATCAGCTAAAATAACTTCAGGTTTTTGCATCAGAGCGCGTGCAATGCCAACTCTCTGCTGTTGACCACCCGACAATGTGTCGGCTCGATCTGATTCTTTGTCCGCCAGCCCGACGCGCGACAGGCATAGCCTTGCGTCAGCATAGTCCTCTTGCCGAAAACGATGAAAGAGACTGGCTGCCGGCGATGTATAACCAAGGCGGCCGCTGAGCACATTCGTGAGCACTGTTGAGCGCTTGATAAGATTGAAGTGTTGAAATATCATGCCGATTTTGCGGCGCACCGAGCGCAAGTCGGTCGCTGCTGTAACCTCAATATCGTCAAGAAACACCTTGCCGGACGTTGGCTCGATGAGCCGATTTATGCAGCGCAAAAGCGTGCTCTTTCCCGAACCCGAAAGGCCAATAATGGCGACAAATTGCCCCTTGGGTATCTCAAGTGAGACGTTGTTTAAGGCGCGCGTTCCATTTGGATAGACCTTTGTAAGGTTTTCGATGCGCAGCATGAGGCTATTTCATCCTCTTGATTTGCTCAAATTTAATATCTTCTGCTCTGGCAACCGTGCGAACCGATTCATAATCAGCGTCCTTTGCGCGAACGAACCCGTCTATGCCGTATAGGCTTAAAATAGCCTTGCGGCCTTCATCGGACGCTGCAATTTTTAGCAGTCCGTCAGCGATTTTCTTTGTTATGGCAGGTGGAAGTCCTTTGCGAACGCTGACGGTGTCGTTAGGAATCTCAATGCTCTTTGCAATCACATGCGTCTTGCTGTTTACATCCGGTATGGCCTTTAGGACTTTGCTTCGTGCGTCATCACTAGTCCCGCCGTAAATCGCACCGGCATCGACTTGCTTGTTATATACGGCCACGACGACCCTGTCATGCGAACCCGCATAGATGACGTTGGAAAAGAACGTCGCAGGATCATTGCCTTTGGATCTAAAAAGATGCTTTGCATATATCGTGCCTGATGTCGATAGTGGATCACCAAATGCGAATCGCTTGCCCTTAAGATCGGCGAGTCGATCTATGCCGGAGTCTTTTCGCGCAATAATAAAGCTCCAATACTTGGTTGAGTTGTCCCTGACAGTTGTCAAAACGACTTCCACGCCGTATCTGTCGTGGGCGATAACATATGGAATAGGCGACAACCAGCCGATGTCCACATTGCCTGCGCCCATTGCGGTTATAACGGCCGTGTAGCTGGTCGGAACGCTCACTTCGTATTTCAACCCAGTCTCTTTTTCGAGCAATTTCGCCAGCTTTGCTCCGTCGGTGACGAGCTTCTGTGTGTCCAACGACGGAACCAGCGCCATTTTAATGGGGTTATTTGCTGATCCGATAGCATTGTCGCCGGACGGCTGCTGCTTTCCGCATCCGCCGATCATCAATAAAATAAAAATAAGTGCCAAGGCCACAAGCCTATATCGCGAGCACATAAATCAGTCCTCCCAGTAATACAATTACACGTTTTACTTTTCGCACGGGCTTGCATTTATCCTTCGGGCCATATGTCAAATCTGCGGAATCCTGCCTTTGACCTTTAGCTGCGTGAGATGGTAAACTCGTTGCGTCAAACCCGTTTGGAGGATGAGTTGGCTTCTTCTCGCCGAAAACCGCGCGCATGCGCCGCGTTATTAATGTTATTATTTGCAACGGCTGCAACTGTTGCCGTTGCTGTGATCGGACATAATTTTGCAAAAAAGCCGCATGGTGTTTTGGCAAAATTGGACAACAGCTCGTTGGTAATAGATTTACGAAGCGCCAAGTATTGCGTGAAGCCTTCTATGGCAAAAGTCGAGCGCCGAGAGCGTTTTGCATCCATGATGAACCGCCTGAAGCCGTACGCTGCCATAACTGGCACGTTTTACTCGCCTGATCTAAAGCCGTTGGGTGATATTGTCGCAGACGGCAAGCTAATAAATCGCGGTTTTGAGCGACAGGCAATCGGCTTTAATCGCGATGGGCAAATTTGTTTTCTTGAGAGACGGGGTAGGGCAAAGCTGGACTGGAAAGGCTGCTATGCCGGAGTCGCATGTGGCCCACGACTGATCCGCAACGGCAAAATCGACATAAACGTGCGCAGGGATGGGTTTAGTTCAAACGCTGCTACGATAACAGCAACCCGCTGCGCCGTAGGCAAGACAATTGACGGCAAACTGATAATGCTTGCTATAAACGAATACGTGACATTGCACACACTTGCTCAGGCTATGTCTGAACTGGGGGCAATTGATGCAGTAAATATGGATGGTGGAGCACTGTGTGCGTTTTATTGCAATGGCAAATGCGCAGTTGAACCTGTAATGCCGATCAATAATGTGATTGCAGTCTATCGGATGAAATAAGAAAGGGCGGGTATTACCCGCCCTTGAATACATCCAACTCTACCAGTCGCGTCCGCGTCCGCCGCCGCCGAAGCCGCCGCCACCGCCGAAGCCGTTATCAGACTTCTGTGACTTGCGTATGTCACGGCAAGTCTTGCATCGGATCGGTTCGCTGAACCCACGAGTCTGGAAGAACTCTTGCTCACCAGCGGTGAACGTGAAGCTCTGCCCACAATCTTTGCAGGTCAGTTCTTTGTCTTGAGACATTAGTTTTTACCCCTTTGAGAACTTTACTTTCACTTCTGACAGACTTTTGGACCATTGAACGGGGGTCGCTAATGCACCCAAGAGTTGATAATTACCTTCTCGCCTATTCTTTCAGACCGGCCCGGAGGCTAATCGACCAATCGTCCTCCGAACAGCAGAAGCCAAGACCATTATACCTTACGTTGAGGTATTTCAAAAGAAAATATACGTCTATAGTAAAAAAAAACGTCTTGCAGGGTCGTCTAATGGTTATGGCGAACACTAAAATTGGGGAATAAACAGCCTGTGGAGTATGTTAGGCCAATAAAATGACAGACGAGATCACAGATATTGAGCGTGGGATAGCTGCATTTAAGCAAGGCGAGTTCGCAAATGCGTCGGTTTTGCTTGAAGAAGCTTCAAAAAAATATCCTGAGAGCTATGATGCGTTCGTCTACCTGGGCGCGGCTTATGCGCAGCAAGGCAGGCACAACTCAGCTATCGGGGCGCTTAAGCGCGCCTCAGAGATCAGGCCTGATTCTCCACGCATCCACTATAACCTTGGCCAAGCCTATGAGGCGGCGGGGGTGCCTAGGGAAGCATGGTTTGAATATAAAAAATCCCTGGAGATCGATCCTACCTACGGACTTGCGCGCGGGGCGCTGATTTCGCTTACGCAACGTCTACCGAAGCTGCTTGCGCCTGGCATAGAGTTCGCTGCATAAAATAGCGCGCAACAAGCTTTCGTCCTCAGAATAAATTCCGCAATTGGCACGTTTTCTGCAGAGTTTGTTATCTATAGGTGCATAAAATCGTCGGAAAGCGCTTTGCTCCAGTGTTTTTCGATTCACAAGCCTGCATAGACGGGTTGCTCACTCCAAAAGGGCGGGTACTGCCGCAACACTTGGAACAACCCCAGAAAACGCCATGTGGTGACTGGGGTTGTTCTATTTAGCCTACATGTGATAACGGCCCCGCTCTGGCTAAACGGGGCCGCATCGGAAAGAAAGGAGAGAAAGGGATTCTGTTACTACTTTCGGATTCTTAGGTACCCCACTGAGTCTTCTCCTAAACCT
>JAEWSK010000038.1 GCA_023398345.1 Armatimonadota bacterium
CCCCGGATGTCTGCTGCTAATAAGAGACATAGTGTGGCGAATTACAAAGCGCCTAAACGCCAAGCCCGCGCCTCAAACAGAAATGGAAAAGGCTCGCGCGGAAAGGCTTGCAAAACGTCGAAAGCCATATGAGATGTGCTGGGACATGTCGGTATGCAATGAACGAGCGAAGCGATTTTGTCCGGCTTGGGAAAAGCACAAGCCATGTTGGCAAGTCAAGTCCGGTTGTCTGTGCGATCAAACAATTATGCGCCAGGCCCTTTTGGAACGCGACAAAGAAGAAGGCAGAGGCCAAAAAACGGCAGCGCCTGATACAATGCCAAAGGTCATTATGACCGCAAAGCAAAAAAAAGAGCGGTGCAGAAATTGCTCAATGTATATGGATCATCAGCAGCAAAAGTTCAAGATAGCGACACCTGTGTCGCTGGTGCTGGTGGGCGTGCTATATGCGGTGCTTTATAAGCAGATATACAATGCGTTTTACTCGTTTTTTAAGGGCATGGATCACTTTATGAAATTTTTAACTTATCATAAAGGATCGACAGAGTCGTTTTCAGCCCAAGGCAACTCGGTTACTATCCTTGGAATGATCTGCCTCGGAGTCGTGGTTTTGAGCGTCAGGTTCCGACTGGTGGAATGGATGATATTCGACAGAAAACTTTAAAAGGCCGAAATTCAAGCAGGCCGCTACGGTGATATATGGATATTGATAAAATTGAGGAACTGATCCACGTGCTTGAGGGCTCCCCGAACGAGGAGCTCTGCGTGCAAAAGGGCGATTATCGAGTGCACATTAAGAAAGGCGCAGCACAACCGCCTATGCCTACAAAGAAAGCGGCAATGCCTGCCGCGCCGAGTGTGCAGACTATAGTTGGGCCAAAAGATAAATTCATAAACTCACCGATGGTCGGCATATTTCACACAGTGGATGGGATCGCTCAGGTAGGCGCGACTGTAAGCGAAGGTCAGGCAGTCGGGTCAATCGAATCAATGAAACTGTCAAATGACATCACGTCCAATGTGTCCGGGACAGTTGTAGAAGTTTTAGTTGAAGACGGAATGCCCGTCGAATACGGACAGCCGCTTTTCAGAATTGAAGCATAGCAGTTGAAATAGTCACGGGTATGGCGCTCGGTCTTTGAGAATTTTTCCGTTTCGTCCATACTCCAGTGAAATCTAAAAAATACCCTTTGTGGGGGATTATCTTGTTTAAAAAGATTCTTATAGCAAATCGCAGTGAGATAGCTTTGCGCGTAATCCGCGCATGCAAAGAGATGAAAATAGCCACGGTGGCGATCTACTCCGAGGCAGACAAAGACTCGCTTCACGTCCGAATGGCGGACGAGGCGATATGTGTCGGCCCTGCTCAAAGCAAAGACAGCTATCTCAATATGCCTAATATCATCTCTGCGGCAGTTATCACCGGAGCAGAGGCGATCCACCCCGGCTACGGCTATTTCTCTGAAAAGCCCGGCTTCGCGGAGGCATGCGAACACTGCAATATCAAATTTATCGGCCCAAAAGCAAGCGCAATCGAACTGATGGGCGATAAGGCGCGCGCTAAGGATACTGCGGCAAAGGCCGGTGTCCCATGCATACCTGGCAGCAAAGGCATAGTAAAAAGCGAACAGGACGCGCTCAAAACCGCCTCAAAAATGGGCTATCCGGTTCGGCTAAAAGCCACGGCTGGAGGCGGCGGGCGAGGCATTCGAGTTGTTGCAAGCCGCGATGAACTGGCAAGTCAACTAAAACTCGCGACCGCCGAGGCTGAATCTGCGTTTGGAAACGGTGATCTCTACGTCGAAAAGGAAATAGAGGAGCCGCGCCACATCGAAATTCAGATACTCGCCGATGAGCATGGACACTGCGTCCACCTTGGTGAGCGCGAGTGCTCTATACAGCGGCGCAACCAAAAACTGCTCGAAGAAGCGCCGTCGGTGGCCGTGTCGTCCGCTACTCGAACTAAAATGGGCGAGGCCGCCATTCGCCTTGCAAAAGTCGTCGGCTATACAGGCGTTGGAACGGTCGAATTCCTGTTTGACAAGCATGGGCATTTCTACTTTATGGAAATGAACACTCGCGTGCAGGTCGAACACCCCGTGACTGAAGCTGTGACCGGCGTGGACATTGTAAAAGAGCAAATTCGCGTCGCTGCAGGCGAAAAGCTCAGCGTCACGCAAAAAGATATTAAGATCAATGGCCACTCAATCGAATGCCGTATTATTGCCGAAGACCCGGAAAACAACTTTGCTCCATCTGTCGGCACTATCAGTCGCCTTATAACACCCGGTGGAATCGGAGTGAGGCTCGATACTCATATCTACGCAGGATACGAAGTGCCGCCTTACTATGACGCGATGCTGGCAAAACTTGTCGTGTGGGGTGCGGATCGTGACGAGGCCATCGCCAGAATGTCGCGATGCCTCAGCGAATTCGAAATAGAGGGGCTGAAAACCAATATAGATTATCAAAAGCAAATACTTGCAAATGAATACTTCCGCAAAGGCGAGCTTTCAACGGCGTTCGTCACAAAGCGGATGAACTCCAATGGGCAGCATTAAATGAAAACCGCAAGAAGAGCCGCCCGAGAATTGGCGCTTAATGTGATATATCAGGCGGACGCGACCGGCGTACCGTTTGATGAAGCACTTCAAGCCGCACTTGAGTTTTCTGATCTGTCCGAACTCGAATCGAGGGGAACCGACAAGACAGAGGAAGCTCGTGATTATGCAAAGTTGCTCGCCAAAGGTGTGCGAGAGCACGTTGACGAGCTCGACAAATACATCGGCGAGCTTTCAGAAGGCTGGACAGTAGATCGCCAGCCGGCGGTTGATCGAAACATACTGCGATTGGCAATATATGAGATTAATTACGTCGAGTCAGTGCCGGAGATTGTGGCTGTGGACGAGGCAATTGAATTGGCAAAAAAATATAGCACGGCGGAGTCCGGAAAATTTGTAAACGGCGTGCTGGCGGGCTACTTGCGTAAGCGTTCAAAGGCAACTGAGGAGGAAATCATTGACGGCGAGGATTCTTGACGGATCGGCAACGGCAAAGCAAATCAGAACCGAACTTGCAGAGAAAGTCAAAATACTAAAGTCTGAGAAGGGCATCTGCCCCAGGCTGGCAGTCATACTCGTCGGCGAAGACCCCGCTTCGGTAACTTACACCCGAATGAAAAAGAAAGCATGCGAGGCAGTGGGGATTATCAGCGATCTCATAGAATTGCCTGCCAACAGCACTCAAGAGCATGTAAAAAGCATTATTGCCAATCTCAATGCCGACCCGAGCGTGCATGGCATAATGGTTCAACACCCCTTACCGGCCCATCTAGACGAATTGGATATTTTGTCCACAGTCGCACCTCAAAAAGATGTCGATGGAATTTCAGCAATCAGCCTCGGCAGGCTGGTGCTCGGAACAGCCGACTATGTTTCATGCACTCCGCTTGGCATTGTAACGCTTTTGGAAAATTACGGCATCGATATAAAGGGCAAGCAAGCTGTTGTTGTAGGGCGAAGCATCATACTCGGCAAGCCCGTCGCGCTAGCGTTGCTCGAAAGACACGCAACCGTTACAATATGCCATTCGCGAACTATTGACCTGCCCAGTGTCGTAAAAAGAGCTGATATACTCGTCGCTGCAATCGGCAAACCGGAATTTATAAAGGGCGACTGGATTAAAGAAGGCGCCGTTGTCGTAGACGCCGGATACAATAAAGTCGCGGGGCGCGATAAGGACGTAGGCGATGTGGAGTTCGATGTTGCCGCACAGCGCGCGAGTTGGATCACGCCAGTGCCGGGCGGAGTCGGACCGATGACAATCGCAATGCTGCTTGCGCAGACGGTCAAGAGCGCGGAGAAGGAATAATCGCAAGAGCAAATAAATAAGTCCGAAAGCTCTATTTTTCTCCATTTTTCTACGGAGATTTTCTTCTGGAATTTGACATGCATCGCTGTAAAGACTGCCGGATAGTTTTAGATGATGATGTGAGGTTCTGCCCCAAGTGCGGTAGAGACTTGGCTGTAAAAAAGCCACACCCCGCAAACGACAAATCTAATGTCGAGATGCTGCTGGCTTCAGCAAATTTGCATAAGATGAGGTCTGAGTGGGATGCGGCCATCTCGGATGCAACAGACGCACTGCGGCTCGATTCTCGCAATCCCGATGTTGCGTCGCTTATAGGCGACATTTACATCCGGCGCGGCATGCAGGATGAGGCGTTGATCTGGTATCAAATGGCACTGGAAATTGCTCCAGACAACCCCGGCAATAAAGAGCGGCTGGATAAACTCAGCAAGGAAATCGCGGACAGACGGCGCGAGGAAGGCATTGGTTCGTTTATGACATTTGAAAAACATACCAAAGCCTGGACTTTTTCGCTGGCGGGAGTGTTTGTGCTGATAGTGGCTATTGCGCTAATGATAACGCTGCTAAAGCCGAAAACAAACGTGATGCCCGTGGCCCGACCGACGATGATTGCACCGGAACCCTCACAAATGTCAGCCCCTACCGAAGAGCCTATCCCGTCAAAATCTGACGAGCCAAAGCAATCAAAGGAAATCGGCGCTGCATCGTCCGCTGGATCATCGATGAGAACCACGGCAGAGTCCACTGTTCAAACAGGGCTTGCCGCCGCGCAGAGCATCACTGAGGCGGGAATCACTATAGACGACGTTATAGCAGACCCACGCTCAAACGTAGTGACAGTGACGTTCGGCGTGCCGAATAAGGGCTTCGTATCCAAAGAGCAGATAACGAGAGCAGCTGCCCAAGTTGCACGAATGGTCTTTGTGCTAAGACAGGATGCGCAGTTTGTAACCGCAAGGTGCGTAATAAAAACTGACAATGCCAAAGCGCTTATTGCGTTTGTCGGCGACGCTTCACGCCAGGGCGTCGAAGCGCTCGGATCCAACCCTAGCGACCAGCAACTCACTTCTATATTCACTCGCCCATGGTGGCACCCTGAAATCAAGCAATAGAGCACCCTCTCTTATCTTCATGCTCCCCTAAGGAGCGCTACACTGTTTGACTACTTGCATGCAATAGTGCTAGCATTTCATTGGCTCATTTTTATGTTGAGGAGCTATCTTGCAAATATCACAAAACTATACAGTGATAAAATTGTTCAGCATGGCCATGCTTGCAACTGGCCTTGTTCTCGTTTTTTTTGATGCGGCCAATTGTGAGCCGTTTTGCGCTGGACAGCGCGAGTTTACTGCAGCGATGGGATATGGCGAAAACCATAGGATCCCAACCTGCATGAAAGATCGCTTTCAATTCGGTGACACCACTTTGAGATATGGCCGATTTACATCCGACAGAGATGAAAACGCAATTGAACTCGGATTCAGCGATCAGATCAGCGGCAATAATAATCAAGCAGTAATGGCGGTTGCAGCCAAACGTCATTACTTCGCAGTCAAGGGAAACAGCGCATTGGGCTACGACATGGCGTTTGGAGTGATGCGCTTTGAGCATGCAATCGAAGGGCTCGCCACCCGAATGAACTTCACAGAACAACTCGGCGTTGTCTTAACACACAAAACCGGAGCGAACTCGGCACTGTCCGTGCAATACAGATTCTTCCACTGCTCGAACGGCGGAATAAAAAAACCAAATGTCGGTGTAAACGCCAGTGTGCTCAGTATCGGCTATAGTTGGTTCATGTGACGCCCGCTCGCGTGATATAATATTCGTGTATGAAAACCGACATTGTGAACTCACTAAACGATCAGCAAAGGGCCGCGGTGACGCATACCGAAGGCCCTGTGCTTGTATTTGCGGGAGCAGGCAGCGGCAAAACCCGCGTGCTCACACATCGAATTGCTCATCTCATTAAAGATGCGGGCATAAGGCCATATAACATCCTCGCGGTCACATTCACAAACAAAGCCGCAAAAGAGATGAAGGAGCGAATTGAAAATCTGCTCGGCGAGGGCGCAAACGGCCTTTGGGTTGGTACGTTCCATGGCACATGCGCCAGACTCCTGCGCGAGCAGGGCGAAGCAATCGGCATCAACCGCAACTTCACTATTTACGATGCATACGACCAAATCCAGCTCATAAAAGAGAGCATGGAGGCCGTAAACGTAGACCAAAAGATATATAAACCCCGCGCGATACTCGATTTAATATCAAAAGCAAAAGAACAGCTTGTACTGCCGGATGAGTTCGGCAGGCGGTTTGCCGGCAGCATCGAACGAATCGCCGAAAGAGTCTACAAGGCCTATCAGGCAAAGCTCAGCCTCAACAATGCGATGGACTTCGATGACTTGATAATGTACACAGTCCTGCTTTTTCGCGATAGGCCCGAGGTTCTGGAGCACTATCAGAACAAGTTCAAATATGTATTAGTAGACGAATATCAAGACATCAACTACTCGCAATACACGCTCATGCGAAACCTCGCCGAAAAGCATCGCAATATATTTTGCGTGGGCGATGACGATCAATCGATCTATCGCTGGCGCGGGGCCGACGTAGGGATTATTCTTCAATTTGAAAAAGACTACCCCGACGCCGCAATATTCAAGCTCGAACGCAACTATCGCTCCACAAAGAAAATACTCGAAGCAGCACATGCAATAGTTCGGCGCAACGTCGAGCGCGCGGAAAAGAAGCTTTGGACTGATAATGACGAGGGAGCCGATATTGAAGTTATTGAAGCGTCCAACGAAATTGACGAAGCATGTCTTGTGGCTCGCTCGATTCAAGACAAAGTCGGTTATAGCGGACACAACTACTCGGACATTGTCGTGCTGTATCGAATGAACGCCCAATCGCGCGTGTTTGAAGAGGCGATGATCAATGCGCGCATCCCTCACAGGCTCGTTGGAACAGTACGGTTCTACGAGCGCCGGGAAATTAAAGATGTGCTGGCATATTTGCGGCTCGCTGCAAATCCGCATGAGTCTGTCAGTTTACGGCGGGTCATCAACGTGCCCACGCGTGGCATCGGCCAGACCTCGCTGTCGCGGCTGGAGATGTTCGCCGCATCTGAGCAGATTACTTTGTACGAAGCACTTAAGCGAGTTAAGGAAGCAACGGATATTTCGGCAAGAGCACGCGGCGCGATGGAGAAATTCGCTGAAATCGTGCATCACCTCAATGAAATGCTCGACAAAGTCTCAGTGCGTAAGCTCACTGAGGAAGCGCTCACTGTGTCGGGATATGTCGATGCGTTGGCTGAAGAGCACACAATGGAAGCTCGCACCCGAATCGAAAACGTGCAAGAACTGCTGTCCGTAACCGAACAGTTCCAGACCAACGTCGAAAACCCCACTTTGACGACATTTCTCGAACAGGTCGCGCTAATATCCGATATAGATATTCTCGATGAGTCCGGCAATGCAATCACTCTCATGACACTGCATGCAGCCAAGGGATTGGAATTTCCAGTCGTCTACATTGTCGGCATGGAGGAAGGACTGTTCCCACACAGGCGCTCACTCGACGATCGCGAAGAACTCGAAGAGGAGCGGAGGCTGTGCTACGTCGGAATGACCCGCGCGCGCAAGGAATTGATATTTTCCTACGCGCACCAGCGGATGCTGATGGGGCAATTGACCGGCTCGGACATGTCGCGCTTCATCAGGGAAATACCACAGGAGATGATGGCCGACACTATGCCCAAGCGCAGGCGCGAGGTGGAAAATCAGTTAAAGCGTGATTTCAAACCCAGGCGCGTGTCCTCGTCGGCAACATACAGACCGGCACAGAAGATATTTCATGAACAGTTCGGCAATGGAATTGTGTTGAACTGCTCCGGCTCGGGGTCGGATGAAGTCGTAACGATTGCATTTGAAAATAATGGAGTAAAGAAGCTGCGAGTGGCAATCGCCAATTTGCACGGGGTTTGATGCAGATTCTTCGCGGGGCAACATTACTATGGCGACAAATGATCGCTTTGGCAGCACAATGTTGCCGGAGCAGTCAATAGATTAAGTTGCACAGCGCGCGTAGAAGGTATACTGCGATGCAGTGGCAAGATAGAGGCCCCGACAGACTCGGATATACCGAGAGGGACTTCAAGGTTTGCGACTTTTGCGACGCGCTTAACCCGGCAAGCAACGACGAGTGTTTCATCTGCGGGTGGAACGGTATGTTCCGCACCGACAGGGAGACAGTTCGAGAAGCGATGATGGCTGTTGCAGATCGATATGGCGGTCTGGAAGAATCGCTGTTTGCAGAAGAAGTAGTGCCGAGCACACCGCTCAGACCCAGTATTTGGGCGGACATGTGGGGTTCATTAAGGCGATTGTTTGGCCGGGCATAGCGGTCGCGGCCGCGGCTTTGAAAGTCAATACAAGCGGGCCTGCCTAAAATTATATGGCAGGCCCTAAATTTATTTATGCGAGAGAAATCTCATTTTTTGATAGAGCTTCGCGGGCACGCGTGTTAAGTTCGATTCGGACACTGTCCTGCGCGCTCGGCGAGACTACGCCAGTGAGCCTTATAACATTTGACTCGGCGGAAATCTGTACAAGACCGTCGCACTTAAACGGCTCCTTGACCTCTTTGGGAAAGTCATCGGCCATAGATTTGCCGACTTCATTTAGCACCCGCTTTGTCGTATCGAGATCGGCGCTAGAAACAACTGCGTATTCAACCGAGAGAGTCAATTTGCCACATGAGTGATTACAAACCTGTGAAATGTCGCCGTTGCATATAGTGCAAAGCTTGCCGGACGAGTCGCGAATCTGCGTTGTGCGCATTCTGAGATCCTCTACAACGCCAGTTATCCCGCTGATGGTCACATAATCCCCCACTCCATACTGATCCTCCATCAAAATGAAGAACCCGGAAATCACATCCTTTACTAACTTCTGCGCACCGAAGCCTATTGCCAGACCTGCCACGCTTGCGGTGGTGATAAGCGGAACGATGTCTATGCCAACGGCTTGGAGGATCATTATAATCGCCACAAACCCGAGCACACAGCTTATCGCGTTCATCACAATGCCCTGAAGCGCTTTGACTCTCGCCTTGCGGGCCTGCAAAATTTCATTGCCGACCTTTGCCAGCCCAGAGCTTAAAATACCGCGCGCAACCCTGGACAACAAAAAACGCAACAGCAGATAGCCGATAATAATTACGGCGATCTTTGCCAAAGACATCAACGCACCCTCACCGTGGGTCTGCCAAAATCGTCCACAGCGGTCAATGTTAAATGCAATACACATAATATCACTCCGTCATTTATGTCCAAAAAGCAGTTCGTCCGAGACTGCTGCCCCGGACGAACAAATATATATCGGTGATTTTAGATCTTATTATCTCCTGCGCAAAAATGCAGGAATATCGAGTTCGGACTCAGGAATTAGCGGTTCAACTGAATCCATCGAAGAAGACGGCTTTGGAGCGGATTCCTCGCCAAAGGCTGCGGCAGCTTTAGCTAAGATCGGCTGAGGCTGCTTTTCAGTTCCGTCAAAACCCGTCGCCAACACTGTGATTCGAACTTCGTTTGAAAGCGACTCGTCTATCACCGTGCCGAAGATCACGTTCACATTATCTGCGTCGCAGGCACGATAGATCGTGTCGGCAGCTTCGTGAACTTCGCTGAGAGTCAGGTCGGGACCGCCGGTTATATTGATAAGCACACCGCGCGCACCGTCGATGGTCGTCTCCAAAAGCGGGCTGGCACAAGCTTGCTCAGCCGCTATAACAGCTTTCTGATCTCCGCTGCCGCGCCCAATGCCCATCAGAGCCGTACCTTGATTTTCCATAATGGTCTTGACGTCGGCGAAGTCAACGTTAATCATACCGGGGATTGTTATTATGTCGGAGATGCCCTGCACGCCCTGGCGCACCACATCGTCAGCAACTCTAAACGCATCCTGCAGCGTTGCGCGCTTCTCGACTACGCTCAAGAGCCTGTCGTTTGGAATTGTAATGAGCGTATCGACCCTCTCGCGCAGTTCTTTGACGCCCGACTCTGCCAATTTGCCGCGGCGAGGCCCCTCAAATGTAAACGGCTTTGTCACGACTGCAACTGTCAGCGCGCCTAATTCTTTGGAAAGCTCGGCAATCACCGGGGCTGCACCGGTTCCGGTTCCACCGCCCATACCGGCAGCGATAAAAATCATGTCTGCGCCTTCGAGCAGTCTTCGTATCTCGGGACGACTTTCCTCGGCTGAAGCATGCCCGACTTCCGGGTTTCCGCCCGCGCCAAGTCCCCTTGTTAGAGCTCCTCCAAGCTGGAGCTTGCTCTTTATTTCGCACATGCTCAAAACCTGAGTGTCAGTGTTCATTGCAATAAACTCAACACCTGAAACCCCGGCGTCTATCATACGGTTAACGGCGTTCATACCTCCGCCGCCAACCCCGATCACTTTTATTTTCGCGTAGTAGTCAGAACCATTTCCCATGCCGCAAGCTCCTCTCGAAGTTAGAAGTAGAGGTTCAAGTTAGAGTTAAAAACTCCATTCTTGGAACCATATGGTTAGCCGCCTAAGCAGCGAAATCGACTCGTAATCTGCGCCTATCGCCCAAAGATGCGCAGCAACCCTTTCAAGCCACCTCTTAGTTTAGTCATTTTTTCAGCTTCTCGCAAGCCCATGTGCTGCTTTGAAGCGTACATTACTAAACCAATTGCAGTTGTGTATATCGGACTTTGAACTGAATCTTTAAGACCACCGACATCCCGAGGCAAACCCAACCTCACGGGCATACCCAAAATTTTCTCTGCAAGTTCAATAGCGCCCGGAAGCAATGCCCCCCCGCCAGTCAATACCGCGCCGCCCGGAAGCATTCCAAGCAAACCGGCTTTCACAAGCTCAGTGCGGACTTTTTCTAAAATCTCTTCCATTCGCGGCTCAATTATGCTTGCGAGAATTTGCCTGGGCAATTCTCTCGCTTCGTCCGCGCCGAGGCTGGCAATTTGAAAAACTTCGCCTTCGCCGACCATTGAAACCATTGAGCAACCAGATGTAAGCTTGGCCTTTTCGGACTCTTCCTGCGAGGCTCTCAGGCCGACAGCTATATCCTTGGTCACATGCATTCCGCCAATCGGCAGTACGGATGTATAAAATATCTCGCCGTTGGTAAACATTGCAACATCGGTCGTCCCACCGCCTATATCGATCAGACACACACCCAAGTCTTTTTCTGCGTCGAGCACGGCAGAAACACTGGTCGCGATTGGCTCAAGAATAGTGCTCTCCACGGCCAAATTCGCGCGCTGAACACACTTCATAACGTTATCAATGAGCGTGCTCGAACCTGTGACGATATGTGTCTCAACTTCCATCCTGCTGCCGGACATTCCCAAAGGATCGCTGATGCCGTCTTGACCATCCACGATATATCCGCGCGGGATGGAATGGATAATCTCACGCTCCGGCGGCAGAACTATAACTTTGGAAGCATCGACCACTCGGGCAACATCTGCGGCACATATTTCTTTGCCGGGACTGGTAATTGCAATAACGCCGCGGCTGTTTAGCGAAGAAATATGCTCGCCGGTGACTCCCACCACGACATTTCTGATCTGCACATTGCCCGCCTGCTTTTGGGCCATGTCCACAGCAGTGCGTATTGCCTCGGTTGTCGTCTCAAGATCTACAACCACGCCCTTGCGCAAGCCATCTGACGGCACGAGTCCTACGCCTATAATATCCACTGCGCTCGTATCAAGGTCTACGTCTGCAAGCACGCAGCAGGTCTTTGTAGTTCCAATATCAAGACCAGCGATATATTCTTTTTGATTCAAAGCCTAACCCTCGCGTTTTCTGCTCATAGCGGTCTGAGTCAGCCAGTACCGGCGGATAAGCGAAAGATTTAAAAACACCCTTCCGCCCAACACAACAACCGCCGCAAGAAACAGATCGACACCAATCTGATCGCCCAGATATGCAAGCAAAGCCGCTAAAAACGTGTTGACTGCAAATCCTGATATGAAGATGTCATCATGGAACTTTCCCTCGATGCCGGCGCGGATGCCGCCAAATATCGAGTCTAGCCCAGCAAGCGTCGCCAGAGACAGATAGCCGGAATAGTCCGGAGGAAGTCGAACCGGCAACCAGAAGATCGAGAACCCGATTAACAGCCCGATTATGGGCATCCAAAGCATGTTAAAGTCCTTTTTTGATATGCTGAATTGATTTCAGCACTATATAAAAAATTAGTGTTTTGTGCTTACTGTCTTGGCATAATTGAAGCGGGTGCTTCCAGTATATGCAGGGACATAGATGTCCGGCTCCGTCGTGATCTGAATCATATCCCAGGCATACAAATCATCGTATATGCCGCCGGGAACTTTTAACCCGCTCTCAAGCGTTTCAGGTTTTCCTATGGCCTTTATAATAAATGGCGCGCCGACTTGCGTCGTGTTAACCAAAACCACAGGCCCGACACATCGGATCGACGAACTCGCCATAAGCCTCTGGCCGTTGACTGAAATAGCCTCAGCGCCGCCAGCGAAGAGTTCGTTTACTACGTCGCGAATGTCGCTGTCATGGACAATGTAATCGCGAATCACATCCTGCCGTGCTTCAGCAGGCCTCTTGGGGCTGTCCTGAAGCTGGACAATTATCCCAGGCCCATGCACGGCGATAGTGCCTGCGATCATTTTATTTTCGTCTATTACAGCTTGAATATCCTTTGTGCCGGCAATGCCCTTGCTCTGCTTGGCGGCCAATCGCTCATAGCGAGCTTTATATTCGGCAAGGTCTTTTTCAACCTGCTGGTTCTGCTGCTTCATTACCCGATACGCGGCCCGCAGCGCCGGGGTACGAGTAGGCTCGCCCTCATTTATGG
>JAEWSK010000203.1 GCA_023398345.1 Armatimonadota bacterium
CTGGCGCGCGCGGCCCGGGGCGGCGGCGGGGCCGCCACGTTTAGCATTACGCACCCGGAACTCTCGCAGGTCGTAGCGGAAACAAAAATGAACTGCGTTTGTGAAAGCGGCGCGGAGATTGTTGCAACCGGCTGCCCAGCGTGCATAATGCAGCTTAGGGATTCGCTTGCGCATCGCAAAATGACACAGCGTGCGGTTCACAACGTCGAGATTATTGATCGTGCGTTGAAGTCAAGCAAATAGCTTTTTTTGTTGCCTCTGTGATCTTCCCAGTGTCAGACGATACGATGCCGACAACCCACAGTATCTTTTCGTCGTCCGCAACAACTGCCACCTTCGCTCTTTTTTGCCTGGGAATCTTCTTGTCCACAAAAACATCCTGCAACTTTTTCTCTCCGGTCATTCCCAACGGCACGATGCGGTCGCCCGGCTTCATATTGCGAACACGAAGTGTGCCGACCACGGATGATGCGTCAATCATCGCATCATCTATAGAAAGCTTTGGCACTTTTGGATTATCAACGATTGCGCAATTCAAAGTGAGCTCAATCTCTGATACACATGTCTTGCCTGGAATATTCAGCGCTCGTTCAAACGATCTAACTTGATCCGGCTCATTTCGGCAAAAAAATCGCAGTATGCCGCCTTTGTATGAGGCATAGATGCGTCCTGTAGGCAATGTAAACGTGAACTCGTTTCCTTGCGTAACTGATTCGACAATGCTGCGAATTTGCTCAAACGTCACGTCAGCAAGATCGCCTTTTTGCTTTTCAATCTCACTGCGCACGATCTGAAATTGAATCGCTTCGGGTAGATTTGCAAAAAGCGATCCATCAATTCCATCACGACAGGTAATCTCATGCAGAGCAGATTCTGAAATACTCTGCATAAGATTCCTTTGTGACGCGGCTATTTCGGCAAGTCTGTTAAGTGCTGATTTAACTGCCGGGTTGAACTCACGCTCAAGTGAAGGGATCAGCTCGTGGCGAACGCGGTTGCGGGCAAAGGTGGTGTCGAGATTTGTCTCGTCGATTCTATAAGACAATGCGTGCTTGGAAATATAGGCTTCAATCTCGGATCTGTAGGTCTCAATGAGCGGCCTAACTATTAATCCATCGATCGGTTGCATTGCGCCAAGTCCATCAATGCCGCACCCGCGAAGAATATTGAGCAGTATAGTTTCAGCGCGGTCATCTGCCGTATGCGCAATTGCAATCTTGTTCGCGCAGATTGATTCGGCAGTTTTGCGCAAGAACGTGTGTCGAGCGATTCGCGCAGCTTCTTCTACTCCAACATGCAACTCAGCGCACATTGCAGGCACATCGGCATGGCCAACTGTAACTGGCAGGCGGAGCGTTTGTGCAAGTTTGCGCACAAATTCTTCATCAAGATTGGACTGTTCACCACGTATTCCATGATTGATATGCGCTACATGTAGCGAAATTCCGAGTTCGGACGAGTGAGTGTGCAGGGCGTGAAGCATTGCAACCGAGTCTGGCCCCCCGGAGACGGCAGCAAGTATAAGTTCGCCGCGTATAAATATACAGCGTTTGACAGTATTGGGCAGGATGTCGAATTTATCGTCCATTTGCGCTCCTAGAAAGTGAGGAGCATTTCCATAAGATCGGGCGCATACTCAACAATTAGCGTCGTGTCGTGAACTGCGCGTTCGTCCATCGGAAGAATGTTGCGTTCCGGCCGTGTTGAGTCAAAAAGCATGAACGGCACCTTTTCAGTCGAATGGGAGCCTGTAGAAATTGGCGTCGGATGATCCGGCATAAGCAGTATGCGAACGTCGTGGTTCTTCTTTTTGACGCCGTCCAATATTGTCCCCAGCACCTTATCGTCGCAGTCTTCAATTGCCCTGATCTTCTTTTCGATATCTTTTTCGTGGCCGGATTCATCAGGAGCCTCAACATGCACCCAGACAAAATCGGCGTTATCAAGTGCTGCAACTGCTGCTTGTCCTTTGCCGAGATAGTTCGTGTCTACATATCCAGTTGCTCCAGGCACATCGATCACTTTTAAGCCGACCATACGACCAAGTCCCTTGATAAGATCGACGGCCGCCACTACCGCACCGGTTTTGCCAAACTTGTTGAAGAACGCGGGGATGTTGGGTAATCGGCTCTCGCCCCAAAACCAGATCATATTCGCGGGCAAGTGCCCCTCATCGCGTCGTCGTCTATTGACAGGATGGTTGTCTAAGATTTCATAGGAATCTTCTATAAGCTTGATAAGTTTACTGTCGCCGTCGCCTTCGGGCAAGTGTGTTCGTATTGGCTCGCCGTGGAATTTATACGGCGCTGCGCAGCAGACATTGTCCGAACCGCCGTGCCATACCATAATGTGCCGGTAGCTCACACCCGGATAAAACTTAATGGCGTTGGTCGAAAGCTTTTCGTCTATAACAGCAATCAACTCGCGCGCTTCCTCAGTCGATATATGATCTGCGCTGGCGTCAATCATTATTTCGCCATCAGTTGAAACAAGATTGGTTCTGAAGATGGCGTCAGTTGTCTCCATTGGTATGCCGAGGCTGGCCGCTTCTATTGCGCCGCGGCCCTTATAGTATTTCACTGGGTCGAAGCCAAGTATGCCCATATTGGTAACATCGCTGCCTGGATACATACCAGGCGGGGTCGTAAGTGCGGCTCCGATCTTGGCCTGTGAGGCGATTTCATCGATATGCGGCGTACGCGCGACCTGCAGCGGCGTTTTGCCGTCAAGTTCAGCAAGTGGCTCATCGGCCATGCCATCAAATATGATTAGAAGATATTTCATTGAAGTTGTCAGCTCTCTATGGCAGGTCTTTGCCCACTATTCTTCGATATGCCTCACGATACTTATCGGCAGTCTTTTCGACTATATCGCCGGGCAGTTCAGGGCCAGGATAAGTCTGGTTCCAATCCAGAGTGAGCAAATAGTCACGCACAAACTGTTTGTCGAAGCTAGGCTGTGATTGCCCTAGCACATAAGTCTCTGCATCCCAGAAACGAGACGAATCCGGAGTCAGAACCTCATCGACTAAGATCATGCGA
>JAEWSK010000212.1 GCA_023398345.1 Armatimonadota bacterium
GTATTGACCAGTAAGGGCTGACGGTTACAGGCTGAAAGTCGATGCTTGTCTGCACTATCTTGCCGGTGTTATCTGACTCAGTCCAGAAGTCCACGCCGTTCACATCTCCGAATCCGATCCACATAGAACGATGATACGGACTATCCGAAGCCTCGCCGTCGATTTTCTGCATTGGATAGTTGCGAGTTACTTTTATCCCGCTTGGCGAACACAGCGGATATATATATGGCTTGGATGCGTCGTTGTAGACATAGCTGGCAACTAAAGTTTTGTCTTTGTTGAATATGTCCACCGCCCCGTCGCGCTGTGTATATGTAAAGTCGCGTGCAAAGCCCGGCGGTTCGGCATACGCGCAAACCGCACATAGTGCAAGCAGAACCAGTGAAGCTATCAGAAACTGACCCCTATAATTCATGTTGCCTCCGAATCGCAGTGCGGCAATGCTTGCCGCTTATTCATAGACGAATCAAACAATTCCCACGTTCCAATTTGAACAAGATGAGATTGATTTCCTTCTATAGCTAGGCTTCGCAAACGAGGAAATACTTTGTGCATTGTTGTTTTGTCTGCATCATTTACGTCAGTTCGAGAGGAATCTGGCGCCCATTTAGCCAAGCATAAAAAGTGACCACGCAACCTAAATTTATCGCAGACTGTATGCTCGGTAAGTTGGCGAAGTGGCTGAGGATGCTCGGTTACGACACCGACTATATTTTCGACGCAGATGACGACGAACTTGTGCGCATGGCGGTGCGGGATGACCGAATTTTGCTCACGCGCGACAGGCTGCTTTGTGACCGCCGGATGGTGCGGCGGCGATGTTTGTTTGTCGACTGGGGAACCACCAGCGAGCAGATTCGCCAGGTCATTCGTGAACTTGATCTGCATGTGGACACAGATAAGTTATTTACTCGATGCGCAGTATGCAATGGCGAGATAACTCCTATGGCAAAATCCGCAGTCGAAGGTCGCGTGCCGCCGTATGTATACGCGACGCAGTCGGAGTTTGGTTACTGTGTTTGCTGTGATAGAATTTACTGGCGCGGCACGCATGTCGCGCATATATTGGAGGCGCTTAATTCAAATGCTGGAAGCAATTAAGAATAGAAGAAGTGTAAGGTTTTATAGAGACGAACCAATAAGCGATGCCGATCTCAATGAGGTTCTCGCTGCAGGTTTTTGCGCGCCGTCGGCACATAATCAGCGCGCATGGCATGTCGTAGTTGTGCGGGATCAAGCAATAAAAGACAAGCTGGCTGCAATTCATCCTTGGTCGAAGATGCTTTCGCGCGTGCCGGTTGTTCTAGTTGTTGCCGTGGATAAAAAAGCTTGTTCTCTCGATCACTTTTGGATTGAGGACGGATCTGCTTTAATGGAGAATATGCTGGTTCAGGCATCTGAGTTGAATTTAGGCACGTGCTGGGTGGGTATTCGCGGACTTAAGAGCGAGTCGGACGACGCGGAGCAACGCGTGCGCAGCGCCTGTGGTCTTCCGGAGCATTTCGGCATTTTAGGTCTTACACCAATCGGCCGATCGGCTCGTTATCCCGGCCCGCACGAGCCAAAACTGCCCGAGGACAGAGTGCATTACTTATGAAACTTACTGCGTTTCTAGGCAGCCCTCGTAAGGGCGGCAATACTGACACTTTGGCTGAACGCATTATCGACGGTGCGCGCGCAGCCTATTGGGATATATTTCGCCGCATGCGATGATTGGATGGACTAGGATAAATAAGCTCAAACTGCCAATGTGAGTAGACATCGAGTCCGTTGGCCGTAGTCGATATGGGTATATATCGACTAAATGGCGTTTCGGGAGGCATTGACAGATGACTGTAAAGGGATTTATCGTCGGTATTATCCTAGGTGGAGTGCTTGGAGCGGGCGCGGCGCTTTTGTTTACCCCAATGAAAGGCGAAGACACGCGTCAAAAAATAGCGGATAGCTCAAAGTCCGCGACGGATAAAATCGGCAAAGTCGCATCTGGAATGAAAAAGCGTATGTCATGCAGCGGCGACACAGTAAAGCAGGCGATCTGATAGCAAATCTCTTTTTGTGAGGCTATTTCCACATCCTGGCCATTAAGTCCGCCATGCTCAGCAGGTCGTAGAGGTTGTGTTGGAGGATTCTGCCGATCTTATTTGCGTTGCCTGTTTTCACATACTCGTTATAGGCGGCAGGTATTTGCGCTCCGGGAATGTCGTCTACTCTGTGCCTATTGCAGATGATTTGTTCGAGCGTCTGGAGCCTATGATTTGGCACGCTTCGCCCGAAGACGCGCCGCGATTCGTGCAGTAAGTCAAGATGGTTCATTGGGCGCGACAGCTTAACGGACGTCACCACTGCGCGGTTCCAAATATACGGCATGTCAAATGACTTCCCATTAAATGTCACAAGCATCCGCGTATCTTTGAGTCGCTGCGATATTGCCGAAAGTATGCCTGTTTCTTCGGAGTAGTCCCGCGCAAAATACTGTTTAAACACGAACCCGTTTGCGTCGCATTCCATCGTTCCGATCAAGAAAACAGGCGTATTACTGAGCCCAGTGGTCTCGATGTCGAGAAACAGCGTCTCTTCGGGCGCGATTTGCTGTGATTTGCACAGCGACGCAATTCTTTCCACCGCCGTTCCATCCGGGTGTCCGATAAGTGGCAGGAACCCCGCATGCACATCGAGCGCGCATTGGTCCACATCAACTGCCGCCCGCTCGATATAAAAATAATTCGACCCCACTGGAG
>JAEWSK010000234.1 GCA_023398345.1 Armatimonadota bacterium
TATCTATAGGCTTTTGCCTCTCCGCGGATGCGTTGGCGTATATTTTCGGCGACTGTCGCCCTATCTTGCGGTGCAGTAAACTCCAGTGGCGATTTGCCAAGCAAATCCTCAAGCTCTGCTCCCAGTATATCAAGCATACGAGAGTTGAGATAGACGAATTGGTCGTCTTGAATCATATACACTCCGACCATCGTCTCTTCCACAAGGCTTCTATACTTTGCCTCGGCCTCTTGCAAGGCTTGTTGAGCTTGTCTACGCTCAGTTATGTCTTCATATGTGCCAAGGATTCCAATAACGTGTCCTTCTGAATCGTGTAGCGGTATCTTGTTGGTGTCAAGCCATTTCGTCTCGCCTTCGGCTGTTTGTTGGGCCTCGATAATGTGATATGACGGCTCGTTTGATTCCATCACCTTGAGGTCCCACTCACGATAACTTTTGGCATCAGCATCTGCCCACGGCATATCATAGTCGGTTTTGCCGATGATATCAGCGGCGTTATGCAGGCCCGCCGCGCGCGCGAAGTTATTATTGCAGCCCAGAAAAACCGAGTTTTTGTCCTTCCAAAACACAAACTGCGGTATGTTGTTAATTACCAACTGCATCATCTCGCGTGATTCACGCATTTTTGCTTCGGACTGCTTGCGCTTGGTTATATTGCGCACAATTATCATAAAGCCTTGATCGGCAAGGGGAATGATTCTAGCCTCGTACCATTTGAGTTTGCCATGTATCTTGAGCGGATACTCGGTCGCAACTGCGGAATTTGTCTTGAGGGCTTCATTCATTGCCTGCTTGAACTTGCGGGCCGCCTTGTCGGGAATCGACTCATCGAATTTCCTGTTTAAAAATAGCTCCGGTGCAGCATACAACTCTTTTATATCCGATGCATGATAGCTCACGATCCGTCCACTTTCGTCAATCCAAAAATAGACGTCTGGAAATGCGTGTAGGACAATTTCCATCTCGGAGGTGGCTTTGCGGAGCAATTCTTCTGTTCGCTTGCGCTCGGTGATGTCTCGATCACTGCCGCGATAGCCTCGGAACACACCATCTTCGTCGAAAACAGGTTCACCATTTGCTTCCATTACAACCGGCCGGCCGTTTTTGTGTAATAACGTGTTTTCCATCATAGAAAACGGCTCTCGGTTTGCGGCTTTCGGTTCAAATATTTTTCTGATCTTGTCTGCTTCTTCTTCAGACATAAAGTCGTAAGGCAATTTGCCGACGATTTCCTCGGGTTCATATCCCAAAATATCACGCGAGCGGGGGCTTGAGTATGTAAAGATAGTATTTTCATCTATTTGCCAAAACCAGTCGCTTGTCTTTTCGACCAAATCTCTGAATTCACGCTCGCTTTTTTCAAGCGCTTCCTGCGCATGCACGCGATCGGTGATGTCAAACGCATTTAGCATTATAGCGGGCGCGTTCTTATGTAGGATGGCATTGGTGCGAAAGTCGAGATATTTAACTTCCCCATTTTTCGTAATGGCTCGAGTTACGCGATCCATAGGGATATCTTCTCCCGCTAGACGGCGTTGCTGTGCATCAGTTAACTCAGCAACTTCATCCGGGTGCACGTAATTCCAGATACTTGTCCCTATTACTTCATCGCAGCTATAACCCATCAGCTCACAGATTCTAGGATTGGCATAGGCTATTTTTTGATCTTGAATAATAATAATTCCGGTTTTTAAGTTTTCTACAAGCGCAATGCAGTCAGCTTCGATTTCCAAAGCCAACTGCTGCCGCAAAACAACATCAGCAATGTCTCTGGCGATTCCAACAAATCTTGTGGGGCCGCCACGACTAACGCGCATCAGCGCGCAGACAATTTTATAGCTTTTTATCGAGGAGTCTGCTGCGCGTAAGTTTGTGACAAGACTGATTGCCGGCTCGCCTACTTTTGCCGACTCATTAAAAACACTGCGGCACTTTGCGGAATCCTCTTCGGGCATAATATCGAAGATAGGCATTCCAACTAGCTTTTTAGGAGTGTAACCCAACAGATTGCGTACAGCTTTATTCGAGTAGGTTATAACCCCATCCATGCTGAGCTCAAAAACCCAGTCAGGCACGGAGTCTAGCCGTTTTTTTACGACCCGGCAGTCTTGCGACGTCCCTGTTTGTGCTGATGTTTTGCCTGTCATATTTTTACTAAATACGGGCTTTCGGCTCTATTAGTAAACAGTTATACCCGCAACAGCCGATAATCAACCTCAGCATATCTCGACTGCATACGTGCAGGGAGTGAATGTGCAACGGTGCATGAAAATTTTAAGTAGGATAATCTGTAAAAACAGCTTCGTGTTCTGGGAGGATTGTTGGTGGACGAGTGTTCGGGCTTTTTGCGCTATGCTCTCAGGTTTATTATGTGCTGCCTTTTAGGCTGCCGGATGTTCGACGTTCCAGAGTCTGGTCAATTTCTTCGGTCATTGCGGCAGGAAATCCACTTTGCGGCAGATACACAGTAAATGTTGACCCTTTGTCCAACTCGCTTGCTACTTCGATTCTGCCGCCATGATTTTCAATGATCTTTTGAATTACGCTCAGTCCCAGCCCTGTGCCTTTTGTTTTTGTTGTAACAAATGGCTGGAATATACGATCGAGGTTTTCTTTTGCAATGCCGGTTCCGGTGTCGTTTACAGACAGATAGACTGTCCCAGCTGAAGCGCGGCCGGTCGAGACGGTCAGCGTGCCGCCGCTGGGCATTGCTTGCATAGCGTTTATGAACATATTGCGCAGCACTTGCTCGAGTTGGCCTTCGTCGGCCTTGATGTCGGGCACTGTATTGTCGAGATTTTCTTTGACGATTACGTTATTGTCGGCGATATGCACGCTCATTAGTTGCAGAGTTTTATCCACTACGTTGTTTACTGATGTAGTCTTCATTTCGAGCTGCATTGGGCGAGCGAAGTCGAGGAATTCTGTAGTAAGTTTGTTGAGTCCGTTGACCTCATCGACTATGATGCCCAGAAATTCAGTGATCGGGCCGTTGTCCTCATACTCTTTTTGCAGGAACTGAGCAGCGCCTTTTATCGAACTCAATGGGTTTCGCAACTCATGCGCAATACTTGCCGCGAGTTGGCCTATAGCCGCGAGTTCGCCCATTCGCCGAAACTCATTTTCCATCTTTGTCTCGCGGGTGATGTCCTCAAATATCAAAACCAGCCCAAGCTGTTCTCCCGCGCTGTTGAGAAGTTGGGATATGCTGAGGTTTATATACGCCTCGTCACGGCTTTCGCGGCGGAACGTGAGCTTGTATGCTTGATATGTTTCTCCTATTTCCGAGACACTTTTTATGGCGTTTCTCAGCGTGTCCTTGTCGGATTTTGCGATTTTTAATCGCTCAAGCACATGCTCGTAGTGCTGGCCTTCGATTCTATTTGCTCTCAGCCGGACGATCTGCTCGGCAGATGCGTTCCATGTGAGGATGTAGCCGTCGGAGTCCAGCGTAACTACTCCTGCCGCTATGCTGCTGAGGATATTGTCAGTATAGCTTGTGAGTGCCGATAGCGCTTCGAGTTCTTTGTAGATGGCCGCGCCCTGGCTGGCTGTGATGGATAAAACGCGGACGTTGTCCTCAGTGTACAGATTTGGGCTGTAGCTGCAGACATTTAGCACGCCGACGACTTCGTCCTGCACGATCAGCGGGATCGACATGAGCGATCTGACAGGCCTGTCGCCTGTGCTAAAGTCGTCAAAGCGCGGGTCTTGCTTAATATCGGGTGAGACCAGCGCCTTACGTTCGTTAATAGCCCAACTTGTGACACTGCTGCCGTCAAGCATCTCTTGATTGTTTATAGGCTCGCACTTGCCTCTGAATTTCGATGCCCTAATTGACGCGGTTCCTGTTTTGTGATCGACGGCATAGATGAACGATTCGTCGTAGTCCACTAAGTCGGCCACAATGGCAAGTATTGAGTCCAATGCCTGTTCAAGATTCGCGGCGGAGCTTATTCTTTTTGAGAACTCATACAGTGCTGTAAGCTCAAGCACCCTCTGGCGCATCTTTTGTTCGTAGAGCGCGGCATTTTTTAGCACCGTCGCTGCGTGAGATGCAACTATCGAGACTAATTTGAACTCGCCCGGCAAAAATGCTTCGCTGCGATTTCGGCTTAAAACCAGCGCCCCTATTGAGACATCTTCCGCTATGAGCGGCACAAGCATTAGATTTCCATTGTCCGGGGCCAACAAATTGAGCATGTCTGCGACCGGGCCGGATGCCCGCTCTGCACTGTCCGGAGCAAGTGCAATAGAGTTGCGCTGGTTGCGCGCGAATTCTACGCACTCATCTCTCCGTGCGGCTGCGCTGATATTGTCGGCTGCTTGAGCTATCGTACCCGTGGCGGTCTGAAGCTTTAATTTATCGCGCTTAGTGTCGAGCAGCAGCAGTCCCGCGCCGTTGCAGTGCACGATCTTGGACGCAGTCGTCATCAGCATATCGGATGCGCTGTCAAGCCCGCATGTCGCACTGATGTTCTTTGACTGTTCGTATAGCACGTTAAGCTCGGCGTATTTTTCTTCCATCGCCTCGTAAAGTCGGGCATTCTCGACAGCTATGCCTGCCTGACTTACGAATGTTGACAGCAAATCGACGTTTTGAGGCTCGATAGACCTGCCTCGGAGGCAGTTGTCAACGACAACTACTCCAATTGAGTTATCTCTAACAACTATCGGCGCGACCAGATATTCACCTTTGCCCGATGTGTGCCCGAATTCGGCAGGGGCCTCTTGAGAAAATATAGGTATGCGCTCTCGCGCGGCAATCCCTATTACACCCTCGTCTGCCAATATTCTGGAGGGAGTCAGTTCCTGCTGTGCATAACCTCGACGTGCTTGAAGCACGAACTCATTTGTTCGCTCGTCCGTGAGATATACAGAGCATCGGTCGAATCCGACCACCGTTGTGATGCCGTCTAAAATCTGATCCAGAACTTCCTCAATGTCGAGCGTTGAATTTATCGCGCGCAGCACATCGGAGATGGTGGACATTTCTTGGATTTTTTGATGCAGCCGCGCGTAGAGGTCGCTGTTGGCAATTGCCAGTGCCGCGTGAGTTGCAAATACACCGAATAGTTTTAAGTCGTCCGAGTCGAACGGTGGATTTGGGACGTGGCGTCGGATGCTGAGCACGCCGATCACGCCGTTATCTTGATCTTTGAGCGGCACGCACATAGAGGCACTGACGTTCGTCCGAGGAATTACGGCTTCGCGGAATCTTGGATCGGATCCAACGTCGAGTATTAACACAGGCTCGCCCGTGGCTGCTACTTTTCCCGCGATGCCTTCCCCGACGCCGATTCTAGCTTCCTTGACGATGTCGTCGGCAAGCCCAAAGCTTGCAACTATCATCAGCGCGCCATCATGAGGACTGCGCAGCATAAGTGAGCATGCCTGTCCGTCCATTACGGCGGCGGCTTTTGCCACAATCATATTTAAGAGCTGGGAATTTTCTTTCGCATCTATTGCCTTGCCAATCTCATAGATTGTTGCAATTTCTTCAATGTGTTTTCTTGCGAGCTTATTTGAACTCTCTAGCTCATCGGCTAGATGGGAGTTTTCAATTAAAATGGAGACATATGTGGAGACGACTGCAAGCAGCGCAATATCGATTTCTGTGCATGTTTTGCCCGCGCCAACAAGCGCTCCGCAAAATTTATTGACGGCAGGGATCGGGACGAAGATGCGATCTTTCGACACGATCGGCTGTGGGTTTGCTTTAAATGCGCTTTTTGCGGCGGACTTGAGCGTAGAATCGGCTATTTTCTTTTTGCCGTCGGTGCTGTGCCAGCTTCGCATATCGCCGGACGTAGTGTCGGTGACGACCGCGCAGAGCGCGCCCAGTCCGAGCGCTTCGCGAGCCGCGGCGAGCACATGCCTTAGCCTTTCGTCCGCCGGTTCGGACGAACCGGCCAGTTCCGCTATTTGTTGTAGAGCGGAGACATTCGACGATGAGAACGGCATTTTCTTAGGCGATACCTCATCTTTTTCGATACCCGTATTATACCACGCGGGCGATTTAGGGTCGACAAAAACTGCACATGATGTGACAACTATATGGTTATTCAGTAGTGCTTTTGCAATATGCTTATGCTTGTCTGACGCTATAATACCCCAAAATGCAGAGATAATAACTCAGACGCACTACTAACGTAGGGATTGTTCCATTATAAGGGCGCTCAATGTATATTTTGTGCGAGCCAATCAGCTAAAAAATCAAGTGCCGGCGCGCGAAATTGGCCAAAGCCCAGCCATTTTTCGGTTAGCTGTCGCATATCGTCTGCAAGCTGGCGCAGTTTGTCGGCGTCAGCGTCAATATAGCCGCTGATTGATTCAGTTTTGTCGGTGGGGTGGGGTGTTTCAAAAGACTCGGTTCCTAAAATGACAAAATGCTTAAAGTCCAGACTTCTGTCTTCAAATTCGCATCGCTCGTCAATTCGGCCGATCATTTCCTGAATTTTAGGCGGAAGGCCGGTCTCTTCAATAACTTCACGTTGAAACGCTTGCTCGGGCGTCTCGCCGGGATGTATGCCGCCGGTGGGGAGATTGTATATGCCCGATGGAAAGAAGCTTTTTGTCAGCAGCAAAATCCTTCCGCCGGGACGCGGCATTACCATCACGACTCCGCTGCGCGTGTCCATTTCGCCTCGTGCAGTGAGCAGGCGGTTGAAGTAGTGGGCGTCTAGCCGGACGGTCACTGACTGTATCTTCATAGCATCCCACGTTCGCTAACGCATTTTTTGTAAATTGCCGCAATCAAGCTTGAGTAGACTACTTCGCCTGCGACTTCGATTCCCATATGAATCATGATCGGCCGCGCGATTTTTTCGGCAATTTGTTCGCGCATGGCAGGCGTCAGTTCGTCTGAGCGTGAGACAAATCTCTTTATAGCGTCGAATTGCTCTGGTGTCACCAATTCAATGTTTTTTACGAGCGCGCTTTCTGGAGTTTCGCTTTGTGCGATTAATTTTGGCTGGGCTATGTCGCCGGACCACTCAGCGCGTTCTTTTACAACAATTGTACCTGCCGCTAAATCTCCGAGCCGCTGGTTATTTTGCGTAAAAAACATCGCCACAAAGCCGATTACTGCCATGTCCACGACTCGGATGAGTCCGCGGATTGCTGCCGAGACCAGGTCTATTGGCGTTCCGCCGTATTTAACCACGCGTATGCGCATCAGTCGTTTGCCGGGAGTTTGACCGTTCCAGATAGTTTCGAAGAAAAGATAATATCCCCACCAGAGCACAAACGTCGTTACAATCAATGCGGCTGTAGGCATGCCGACTACGGGCAGCTTGAATGCGTGTTCGATTCCAAGAACCATCACGACTACTGCCGCTATCGCCAGCGCTTGAATAAGAAGATCGACAACTGCAGCCCCGCATCGCGAAGCGACTCCGGCAAGCTCGTGTTCTATACGCACATTTTCAGGAGTGATTGTCTCTATGTGTCTTGGCATTACTTATATATTCGATTCGTTAACAAAAACTCCTTGCCGCATGCTATAATCGCCGCATGGACGAAAGGTCATTTGTCGAGTCGAAGAAATATTACTGGGAAGAGTTATCTTCGACGCTGGATATAGTGCGAACGCGCGGCGCGAAATCGCTTTCTCGAGACAATCTGCGCTCACTTGGCGTGTGGTATCGCATGCTTGTTTCGGATCTGTCGTTTGCCCGAACTCAAGGCGCAAGCGACGGGCTTATTACTTATCTAAACGAACTGGCAGGCCGCACGCACGGCATTATCTATGCGTCCAAACCGGCACACTTGCGCGGAGTGAAGGCGTTTTTGTTTTTTGAATTTCCAGCGCTTTTCCGCCGGACGATATATTACACGCTTGTTGCCGCGATTATATTTTTTGCGGGCTGGGCAATGTCCGCGGAAAGCCCGGAAATTCGCGACGCAGTTCTTCCGCAGAAAATACACCAACAGCCGCAAAGTTGCAAAAATGCGAGTTGGGCCAGTGAGATCGATCCCTCGTTTTTATCTAGTTTTATAACGACTAATAACATAAGCGTCGGCATCCATGCATTTGCGGGTGGGGTGACGGCCGGCATATACACGATCTATCAATTGGCTCAAAACGGCCTAGTTATCGGCGCGATTGCGACGGAAGCAGCACCAATAATCGGCCCGACGCATTTTTGGTCGCTGATTCTCCCGCATGGCGTGATTGAGCTTTTAGCTATCTTTATTTGCGGCGGGGCAGGGCTTATAATCGCAGCCTCAATAATTGCGCCCGGCAATATGCGACGCGCTGACTCGCTTCGAATTGCGGCAAAATCGGCTCTGCGACTATTTGCCGGGTCGTTGATGCTCTTTGTGATTGCAGGAATAATCGAAGGATTCATCACTCCCGCAAACATCCCCGCGCGCTTTAAGCTTATATTTGGTGGATTTACCGCAATTGCAGCGATACTTTACTTTGGCTTTGCAGGTAGAAATTCTACAGTCTCGCGGCGCTCTTGATCCTCAGATATTGATTCACGACCGTCGGCGTGAACATATTCGGTGGCACGTCGAGCACGATTGCGCCCGCGCGGGCGAGCTGTGCCGCCGCTTGCTTTCTGAACTGTATAACTTGTTTTGCAACTGCCGCCTCAAACACGTCTTCTCTATTTACTGGTTCGCGCTTCGATGCCTTTACTAATTTCGGATCGGACATTGCAACCACCATAACTAGATGCTTTTTCGTCAAACTGCCTATCTGAGAAATTAGCGGCTTTGAGGCCTCTGGGTCATCGAGTTCGGTAAATACTACTGCAAGGCTCCGTCGAGTCCATTTGCGCGAAAAAAATGGAAATGCGCGAAAGTAATTCGAGTCGCCCGATGCACTTTGGAGATTGTATGTCATGCGAAGTAAGTTCAAAGTCTGACTTTTGCCGGACTTTGGTTGAGTGTAGGCGTGAATTTCTTCGCCAAACGCCATCAAGCCGACTTTGTCGCCCTTCATCGCTGCCACATGAGCAAGCATCATTGCGGCATTTATGCTCCAGTCCAGTCGACTCAGCCCGTCTATAACCGGCCCCATCACCCGCCCACAGTCCATCAATATCATAATGTTTTGTGATTTTTCTTCTTGATATTGCCTAGAGATCAGTTTGCCTCTGCGAGCGCTGGCTTTCCAGTCGATTGTGCGGAACTCATCATCCGTCAGATATTCTCGCAGAGATTCAAAATCCGTGCCCCTGCCGTGGCATCGCATTGTTTTTTGACCAGGCTGCGCGACGCGATTTCTATGAAGACTTATTTCGTAACGCCGCAAATCGAGTATGTTCGGATAGACCTTCACGTCTTTTGCTGTGTGAAATTTAATCTGTCGGATTAGCAATCCCAGCGGGCCGTAAAGTCGCATATATGAATCGCCGAACGAAAAATCGCCTCTGTGCGGCTGGACGACGGAATATGTCATATCGGATGCCGACCGGGGTGCAATATCGATTTTTATTACATTGCCGCACGCGTCGAAATCCTCGGGAAATTCATCTCTCAGTGCTCCGGTGAGTCGTGCAAAAGAAGCGTTGCGTACGCGCAGCTTGACGAGGT
>JAEWSK010000272.1 GCA_023398345.1 Armatimonadota bacterium
TTGTTGTTCCAGCCGAAAAATGCGATCTTCCTGCTTTACCTGAACCATTGAATATATCGACGCCTTTGCCGTGGCTTCACCGTGGGAGGTATCGAACTGAGTGGCGTTGGCAATTGTGCGTGAAGCGATCTGAGATAGTTCTGTTGGCTGGTGGAGCAAACTTGCATGAGATGATTGACTTCGAGCGTTTTTTGCAGTTGGCCCGGCTTGCAAAAAAGACGAAGCCCCTTGTTTTCGGTGCTATTGGTGTTTCGCTGGGGCCGTTTGAGACTCAAAAGAAGATTGACGAATGCGGTGAGTTTCTCGGAATGCTTGATTTTTTAACCGTGAGAGACCATAGTTCCTACAAAATGGCAAGTAATTACTCTCTTCCCTACGAGCCCATTTTTGCATTGGATGCTGTGCTGACTCTGCCGGAGGTCTATGGAATATCCACAACTCCGAAGACCGTCCTCAATAACGATGTCCTTGATGTGGGCGTGTCGATTTGTGATTTTCATCCATTGGCTGCGCCTAAAGGCGGCGACAAATGCGCATGCACTGCAAAGGTTGCTGATGCCTTGCTGGCGTTTGCTCGAAACCATAGGATCAGAGCGAACATACTCGAATTCTCAGGCCACCCGACGAGAGGAGACGGCCAAATTGTCGATGCTATTGCCTCTACGCTTGAGGGCAAGTGCGAGGTAGTTGTTCATAGATATTCACTAGACCCATCCAAAATGTGGAAAACAGTGGCCAAAATGGATATGATGGTCGCGATGCGTTTTCACTCATCAGTTTTCTCATACTCTGCTGGGGTTCCGTTTGTGATGTTGGATTATCATCCAAAATGCACAGCATTTGCCGATGACATCGGTTTACCCGATGAACTTGTGTTAAGCGCACATGATTTTACTCCAAGCGATCTTAAAAGCAGGCTTGAACTGCTGATTGATCCTAATCGCCCTAAGCCCGCTGTATCATGGCGTGATGCTGCAGACAGGGCGGCGTTAAATTTCAAGCCGTTTGAATGTATTATTTGATCGATATTAGCTATGGTATAATCCACATGTTCTGCCCGGTTTGTTCCTGGAGGAAATGAATGCCCAACCCGCGAGTGTCGGTGTGTATACCCGTATATAACCTTGAGTCCTACATAGCTGAGACCCTTGATTCTCTAAAGGCTCAGACCTATAAGGACTTTGAGGCGATTATTGTAGATGACGGGTCTACTGACAGGAGCGAGGAGATAATAGCTGCTTATCTCGATGATCCTCGATTTCGTTATATTCGCCAAGAAAACGGCGGCGTCGCCAGAGCGCGTGAGACTGCAGTGGCTGCAGCTAAGGGAGAGTGGTTTGCTCATCTGGATGGTGATGACATTTGGATGCCGGATAAGCTCGAACGGCAGATCGCACTAGCTGATTCCGACAGCAGGACAAACCTGATATACAGCAACGCTATCGTCTTTTGCGAAGATGGATCCGAGCATATTCTTTACAAAAAGCCGATGCCGCAAGGAGACATAACCCGGCATATTTATTTCGACTGCTTTTTGTGCACATCTTCGGTTATGGTGAAGACGGCGGATATTGCGGCAGTAGGGGGCTATCCGATCCTGCAATTCGGCGAAGATTACACCCTCTGGCTTCGAATTGCCCGCAAGGGCGTATGGGCACAAATGTGCATGGATCCATTAGTTCGCTATCGGATTCGCGGCAATAGCCAAGTTAGTTCGAGACTTGCTAATCTTAGAGATCAAGTCACAATTATGAGCGATGCGCTGAGCCGTGAGGATCGACCGCACTTAGCTCGCATATTGCGCAGCGGCATATGCAGAGTTAAGCGCAATGAGGCTTACGAACTTGCTCGCATTGCCGCAAGAGGCGAAGAAGGTGATATAGAGCGATTACTGTGGCAATCATGGAACTGCAGTAAGCAGGGCATTAAGCGACTGTGCATGGCAATGCTGGTCTCAATGTCGCGAATTACACACATTCCCAATGGACGCGAGTGTGCAATTCGCTTGCTTCAAGTGCGGACTCCTCGAGAAATAGCCGACCAGAACACTTCTTCATGACTTTGCGCAGTTAGCGTATTACATCGACGCCCATATAAGGACGCAGAGGTTCGGGCACAGTTATTGTGCCGTCATTGTTCTGGTAGTTTTCAAGTATAGATACGACTAACCTTGGCAGCGCGACGCCGGAGCCGTTGAGCGTGTGCACAAATTCTGGCTTTGCGCCGGGTTCAGGCCGGTAGCGTATGTTTGCGCGGCGGCCCTGGAAGTCCTCGCAGTTAGAGCAGCTCGATACCTCAAGCCACTTATCCACGCCTGGTGCGAATATCTCGATGTCATAGCATTTTGCCGCTGAAAAACCCATGTCGCCGGTCGAAAGCAGCACTACACGATAAGGTATATTCAGCCGCTGGAGGATGCACTCTGCATCGGCGAGTATTTTTTCATGCTCATCGTAGGATGTCTCTGATGTGGTTAGTTTGACCATCTCGATCTTGTCGAACTGATGCACTCGCAAAAGTCCTCGGGTGTCTTTTCCTGCGGAACCCGCTTCGCGCCTGAAACAGCTCGTATACGCAGTGAGATAAATCGGCAAATCATCGACGTTTATGATCTCGTCTGCATATGTGTTTACGAGCGGCACTTCGGCTGTGGGGTTAAAGAATAGGTCATCTTCTTTGTCAGTGTGATACATGTCCTCTTCAAATTTTGGCAGCAGGCCCGTGCCGGTCATTGACTTGCGGTTAATCAAAAATGGCGGAAATATTTCAGTGTATCCGTGCTCACGCGTATGGATATCGAGCATCCAATTGATTAACGATCTCTCCAGCCTCGCGCCGAGCCCTTTGTAGAGTATGAACCCGCTGCCGGAAATTTTTGCGCCGCGCTCAAAGTCGATAATGTCGAGCGATGATGCAAGTTCCCAGTGCGGAATCGGATCAAAATCGAACTTGCGCACCTCGCCCCATGTGCGCAAAATGACATTTGCGGACTCATCTTTGCCTACTGGAACGGACTCATGCGCCAAGTTCGGCAAATTGAGGAGTGCATCCGAAATCTTAGACTCTGTTTCGGATACTTCCGAGTCCATCTGCTTGATTTTCTGGCTTACTTCTCGCATTCGCTCAATTTCCGATGCCGCGTCGAGTTTTTCTTTTTTCATCTTCGCGATGTGTTCGGAAACGGTGTTGCGCTCGGCTTTGAGGCGCTCGACTTCTTGAAGTGTCTTGCGTCGCTGCTCGTCGAGTTCGATAAAGCGGTCGAGAAGGCTGGTGTCTGCATTTCGATTGATCAGAGCCTGACGGACTCTGTCTTGTTCTGTTCGTATGAGTTTTGCATCAAGCATTTTTGGAACTCACCCCTGGCGCGTCTGATGCGTTATTATACATCAGTAAGCACCAAACAGGAAATAGCTGAGCCTATTCGAGTGCGCGCTAATTCAACGGAAACTATTCTGGGGCTTTGCCCCATACCCCACCATAGACTCTGTCTCTGGACTCTGCAAGGAAACTTAGTTTCCTTGACCTTCAGACTCGTAAATTAAATCCCCCAATTGGGGGATTTAATTTACGCATACGGGGTCTGGGGACTGCGTCCCCAGCGGGGTTAAGGGGCAGCGCCCCTTATGGAAGTATAAGGCAAAGTCCTCGGAGCAAATTTCGCAGATATGACACGCCCGACTTATTCCACCTGCTCGCTGACATCAATTGCAGGAGTGGGGGTGTCATTACCGTCACTGCGCCGTCGAGTAAACTTTTTGCGAAGTGCGTTCCAGATGTAATCCATCTCGTCTACTTTCATAAGTCGCAATAGCGCAAAGTATACCGCCCCGCCCAAAAACATTGCAATCAAAGTAGTAATAAGTGAGGCCAATCTGCCTTCGACACGTGCCGCGGGGCGCTTGAGAATCTCATCCGGGTAGGCTTGCTCAAACAATCGGCGGTTCAGTTCAGCTAATTGCGGCCCCTGAGGATTTTTCTTTGCGAGGGCCTTTAACTGAGGCGAGAGTGAGAGTTCTGACAATCGCTCAGAACTATAAATTGGGCTGACAATCATCTTGTTTAGGTCATGCATCAATATATACGGCGCAATTTCCGGTGCAAGCAATTGCCGTGTTTCATTTGAAAGACGACACATCAGTATTTGAGATATCGGCTTTTGCGTGTCAGCTAAAGCTAGAGACAATTTACGAAAATCGTCGATGTCGTTTGTTTTAAGATGTCCAATGCCCTCGTCTATGTGGCTGGGATATGCCGCACTGAGCAGCGCTCTGTTCAAATTTGTATTAGTCGAACTTGCCTCGCTTTTTATCCGACGTCGAAGTTCATCCGAAAGATGGATGTTTTTGAATATCTTGGAATTATAAATCGACGGCCCATCAATAATCTTATTTAAATCAACAGTCAATGCAGTTCTTACGGCTTTTTCATTCCAATCGACGCGCTTGTATTCGCCGATCATAAGGCGAGTTTCTTCCGGCAGGTTTGTGTAAATATAATGCGACATAGGCGTATCGGCCTGCTGGATTTTTGTCGCGAGCGCCATCGGCCGCTTGAAATCTCCATCTTGTAACTGCCACGAACCTGTAGTTCTCGACATTCCCACTCGCACACCATAGCACACGACTCCCATCACCGCCGCTGCCACAAGCGTTCGGCCAACGGTTCGCAGCACCTTGCCGCCTTCGATACCGTGCAATCGCTTGCGCAAAACCCAAGTCATTCCGACAAAGTGCAGTGATATGCCAATAGTTGTTGCAAGAGCGATTCCAGCCGCGCCCATAGTCTTCATTAAAATCATATTCAATGGAATGAATATTACTGTCGATACAGTGCCGATCACAACCGGGGTGATAGTGTCCTGCAGCGCAAAAAAGCCAGGCGCGACAATCCTCTGGCCGGCCCATGCGAATATTCCAACAGAGTACCATATCAATAGCAGCGCGACCGGTGCAACACTCGACGGTCTGAACTCGCCGCTCATGTAAATCGTTCGCACGAGCGGGTCGGCCATTACTATTAAAAACACCGTCGACGGAATGCTTTCGACCATGATCGCTCGAAGTCCGTAAGATACTCCGCTGCGCATTTCACTGAGCGCATTTCTTGCGGCATATGCGGACAGCATCGGCAAAATCGCCGTTCCAGCGGCCTGAGCAAATATTCCGAGAGG
>JAEWSK010000287.1 GCA_023398345.1 Armatimonadota bacterium
CGTGGCACGTGCGGTTGTCGTCTGGCTGATTCGACCAACGATATTGAGGTCGAAGTCCTTGACTACACCAACGTTGCGGAGCAACGCATTGCCGTTCGCTCCAGTCGTCTCTCGGTTGTCCAGATCGTACGGAACGCCTTCGTTGGTCGAAGTCGCGATACCGAACACGTTCACGTCGCCGGTAAGGCGAACGCGCTTCTGCTCGGCCTCAAGAGCGTCGACGCGAGCGCACAGCGCCGCGACATCTCTCTTGAGAGCATCGACATCCACACCAAGAGCAGCGAGTTCATCACGGAACTCGTCTACGAGCTTCTTGATCGTGTCCACATCAGCCTTTGTCGCATACTTGCTCAGATCCAATGCGCCCGGCGCTTTGATGCCGGCGATTGCAGACTGAACGTCCGACTTGGTTGCGAAGTTGCCCATATCCGGGTCAAGCAGCGGCATAATCCTGGCGATAGCCGTAGCGAATTCGTAGCGGCTCATCGCACGCTTTCCGCCGAATGTCCCATCGGGATAGCCAATGACGATCCCGTCTTTCTGCAGTTTATTCACTGCATCATATGCCCAGTGATCCGTAGGCACATCGTTGAACGGCCCCTGCGCGAACGCCGGAACCGCAAGCAGCATAACTACTGCGATCAGAATTACCTTTTTCATTGTTAATCCTCCTTGATTGTCCGAAACCGACAGGAGGACTGTGCTTGATCGCTTAGACGGGAGACGAATCAGTATCCATGTTACCTGACCCACCCATCCTTGCGTTAGCTTTTGTCCTGTCCTGCCTATGCCATCACCTGCGGCACTCACGAGCGCTTATGAGGAGCACCTCCTTCCCGGCCCGCGCCACAATCAGTGTGATAGCCAGCTAATCACGGCATCTTAACACAGCATTAATACCGTGTCAATACTTCCAGACGTATTATTTTAAGCATTATTACCGGCTGGATTGCCTTTTTTCTATAGGTAATTTTATGGCGAGCAGACATACAGGCTCATCCGCTAAATTATGTTCCCAAACCGGAGAAAAGTAAAACATTGAGAGTGGGTGTTACGAGAGTGTCCACGAGGAAATGCAGTGCGTTTTGTCACGAGTTTGTGAGATAACGCTCGGCTAGTATAATTGCTACATAGTCGTCGAAAGGACGATTTGGGGTCTGCATGGACACGGGAATCAGTCGGCGCAGGCCGCGTGGAGGATTCTCTTTAAAATATCGCCTGCGCGCTTCAACCGACGTCAAGCGCTCGTCCACAAGTTTGATGGGCACACCGATATTCTCGGCTACGCGAACAACTGATGAAGAATTCGTCCCGTTGCCGATGAGAATCGAGTCAAGTTGATGCCGCGCAGAAATATCGGCGAGCACTTGGGGAATTTGTTCGGTCAAAACGACTGCGCGGTAAAGCACTTCGGGTTCGGATTTTTCTGCGACAACGGCTATGCCACACTTGAATCGCCCCGGGTCGACGGCAAGAATAATTCGCGGCTCGGCCATTATTTTGCCTTGGCCGCGACTAAGCGGATGTTACCAGCAGTGATCGCGTCCGATGCTCGAATGTCAGAAGTGGCGTAAACACTGACATCGGCGGGCGAATTCATAGATTTGATCTGTGCGACTAAATCGAGAAGTTCATCAGCCTGTTCATCGCCGTTATCGCCTAAGGCCACACGGCGACCCTGGCCGAAAACCGGAACAATACCGGCGTGCATTGCCGTGTTGGCAACATCCACTTGCAAAAGATTATTTATTGCAAGCAGCACGCTGCCTTTTGACTTGCTGCCGTCAATTACGGACTCGGCGATCTTATCACCATTCTTATATACAAGCCCGTTCAGATAGAGGCGTATTTCTACCGGAACCTGCGAATTTGGAAGCGCGCTCATTCCGCAAACTATTTGCACCAATACGTCGGAATTGCTAGATATTATCTTATCCAGCGCGCTGCCGATATATTTGTCCTCATCGCCAACCAGAAGAACGCCCTCTTTACCTGCGCTTTTGCGGTATATCACATTCACTGCGCGCCCGTTTTCACCGGCCTTCGCACCGCCTTCAATTGCCCTCTTTCCGGCAAGTTCGAGTAGATTGAAAAATGCGGTTCTCTTTTCAAATTCGGATTGCTTCGAGTCGATAACGCCGCGCACGATCTCGTCACCTTGATGGAAAGCAAGCTCGCTGGTTCGCAGTCTGATGACATAGTCTGCCGCCTCGCCGCCGCCGGACATTTCCTCGGCTAGCCGCGCTTGGGTTGCTTCCAATCTCGCCTGAGCTACGCCCAACTTGCTCTCGGTCTCTGCAACTTTTTCTTTTGCGCGGGCAAGCGATTCCTCAGCGACTCTCAACTCGGCTTGCGCCAGCTTGACCTCACCTCTGCGCTGATCGAGTTCGTCTTGGGCGGCATCAGCTCGTTTGCTTAGTTCAAAAAGCTCTTTCTGGCGTTGCGCAATTTCTTGTCGGAGATGGTCAACGTAGCTAATGGCCTTGTCGCGCTGCGCCTTTGCTCGTTCGGCATCTTTTCGTGCACTGACCAGTTCGCGCCGCTGTCTGGCGATTTCTTGCTTTAGCTCTTTGCCCCTGTCGGCAAGATAGGCGTTTGCAACGGAGAGTTGCTTATTGCGCAAAATGATCTGCTCGCCTTTGAAAATCACTTTGCGAAACTGGGAATTTACAGATACGAGGGTGGCTAACACAAGCGCAGAAATCAACATGCCCGTGATGGTAGTAACAACTATCGCCGTATAGCGCGGGCGCATCTTGAAAAGCGTCAGGCGCTTTTTGCCCATGCGCCTACCCAGCAGGTCACCGAAATACGCGATGAACCCAGAGACCAATATTAAAGCTACTACTACCAAGATTGTATAGGTCATAGTGACTGTCTATTTATCGGATCATTTTGCTGCTCGCCTTAAGAGCACAAACGCTGCAACCAGCCCAATTACATTCGGCGCAAAGGCGCCCGCTAATGGAGCGATATTGCCTTGAACTGCAAGCGACCATGTGTATCGGCCTACAATCCAATACAAAAATATGACCAATATACTCAAACCCAAGCCCACAGAGGATGCACTTCTGTGGGGACGAATCCCCAACGGGGCCGCGAGTAGTGCAAATACAAGGCTCGTCAGCGGAACCGCGATCTTGTTCCATCTTTCGACGTCGAGTTTTCGTATATCGTCTATTGGCCGATCAGGATAAGCCCGAAGAATTTTTACCACACGGCTAAGGTCGGAAAAACTCAATTGCTCGGGTTTTAGATTTTGATACACGGCAAGTTCGTCGGGAGTCTTTCGTATCTCGACTTCACGTGTTTGCATGCCCTTAAATGTCGCAGTGCCTACCGTGCGCGGATCGCGCGGATCGATCAACTGCGTATAGCCGTCGTACAGCTTCCATCTATAACGCTTTGACGAATCGTTCATCCCAGCCCACTCCGCGCGGGACGAATACAACAAAAGCAGAGGCTTATTTTGAAAATCATCCAGGCCGTACTGCAAAATTGTCACATCGCGCAAAACGCCTGCGTTCTTGTCCATGCCGCCCTTAACAATAATTCGCGAATTAGTGCCGGTATCCTCCAATGTAAATGGCTGTTCGCTTGCCTTGGTCGTCTTTATAACAGTAGCCATAAGGTCAGTAATTCGAGATGCCGCTATCGGCGCTACGGCTTCGTTTAGCACCATCGAAAATCCGCTTATAGCCAGCCCCATTCCCAGTATCGGAAGCGCGATGCGGTAAAAACTGACACCGCCGGCGTAAAGCGCCACGATTTCGCTTTCGCCGGAAAGCCGCCCCATCGCAATGAGAACAGCCAAAAGCGTGCTCATTGGGAGAGTCCAAAACATCGTCGACGGGAGTGAATACGCTACGATCTCAAGCGCGGTCAAGACCGGCATGCCGTTCATCAGCCAGTTAGTCAGGTCGAGCAATATCTTACCGGCAAAAAATACCGACGTGAACAGCGCCACCCCGAAGAAAAAAGGGCCGAGCAGTTCGCGAAGCAATTGTTTATCAACCAGCTTCATGCGCGCCTCACATCTCGAACCTATCGCCAAGATAGAACTTGCGCGCAATCGGATCGTCCGGAAGGTCAACTGAAGGCCCAGAGGTCTTGATCTCGCCCTCGGACATTATATATGCACGGTCGGTGATAGCGAGCGTTTCACGGACGTTGTGGTCGGTAATGACAATACCTATACCCTTGCTTTTGAGCTGGCGGACGATGTCTTGAATCTCGCCGATAGCTATAGGATCGACACCCGTAAAAGGTTCATCGAGCAGTATAAACTTAGGTTTCGTTGCAAGCGCGCGGGCAATCTCAACTCGACGGCGCTCTCCGCCGGAGAGCACCTGCCCTTTTGCATCGCGCACCCGACTAAGGCCAAACTCTTCTAAAAGCGATTCGGTTCTTGCGAGCCGCTCTTTGCGACTGACGCCGTTTATCTCCATCACCAGCAGCAGATTCTCGGCCACGGTGAGCTTGCGGAAAATCGACGGCTCCTGCGCAAGATACCCAAGTCCCAGCCTGGCGCGCTTATACATGGGCTTAAGAGTAATGTCTTGCCCTTCGAGCATCACACGGCCTTCATCCGGGCGCACGAGTCCGACCATCATATAAAATGACGTTGTTTTACCCGCACCGTTCGGCCCCAGTAAGCCAACGATCTCACCGGTGTCCAGACCTAGGCTGACGTCGCTAACTACTCGGCGACCCTTATATGTCTTTACAAGGTTCTTAACTTCGAGCTTCACTTATTTTCTTTCGGCTTTGGCGTCACTGTAATGGTGCTAACACCCGGCGAGCTTTCGATTCTAAACCGGAAGTCGTCCGGGCCGGGATTCGGCATAAGATTGACGGTCGCCTTGTCACCGACCATTACGGCAGGTTCGACGAACATCGAAGGATTTACACTAACAATCTTTACATTGCCCGTTAAGTGGGCCAGATTGGTCACGCCGTCAAAATCAGCACAATCGGCGGTCGCAGTGATTTTTGAAATACTTCCGTTTGAGTCGGGAGACGTGTATACGAGCTTGACCGGTCCGGCCAACACGGCGCTCTTAAGCGCTGTTTTGCTGTTTGAATTTGTCGCGGACTTCTTGGCAATAACAACAGTTATCTTCTCGGCGTCGACTTCAAGGATTGACTTTGCGACTGAGTCGGCATAGTGGACATGCGCCTTGCCGGACGCCACAAGCGCATCTGCTTTCATATCTATTGCGCGCGCGCTCACAACCAATGCGCCATCCTGTGATTTATACGTCGACGCAAAGCCCGGCGCCACCAAAACAAATGCGCAAAGCGCGCACAGGCATATTATAAAACACTTCGAGCGCAGAATGCTCATTATTTACTCCAGTCCTTTTCCCGAGTCCTTAATAGTAAGCTGCTTGAGCGCGGTGTCGGCGACAAACGCCGCACCCTCAACGCTGCCGTTTGTAGACTGTATAGAAACTCCGCCGTTACCTATTACTTTATCTGAACCGGCGTACCATTTGATCCATCCGGCTTTGACTTGCGTTGCGCGCTGCAGCGATTTTAGCACAACCCCGCCGGATGCGACGATCACACGCTTTGATGTATCCGCAGTGGCGCGCGGAGCGCGCACTGATGCGGTTAACTTGCCATTTTCGTATAGCTTGGCTGAAAAGTCAATAAGAGTGCCTACTTGCGTAACTTCATTAAAATCGGCTGACTTTGCCGAGCATGTCATTTGTGTGCCGTCTTTTTCAGCCCATTTCAACGTCACGCTTTGCTGCGACTCTTTGCCATTCGGCTCATTTACTGTCACGAGAATCTTTGGACGATCGTCTTTTTTTTCTTTTGGATCAGGCGAGGGCTTGGCCGACGAAGATTTATTGGTTTTAGATTTTCCGTCAACAAACAGCGAGTGCTGCTTGGGCGACGAATTTGACCGTTCACGCGAGCACCCGGCCGCGAACATCAATCCCACGCACAGCGCGGTAAACACCAGCCATCGAAATCTGGGGGTTAAAATTGAATGCATACAAGAAATCCTGACGGGAGTCGGATACAAAACTCGCCAGCAAAAGTGTACCATAATATGGCGCAACACGCAAAGTTTGTGATTGATAATCGGGGCTTGTGCGCCACAGGCCCGGAGGATTCTTTTAGCGTGCCGCGGAAAATGTTTGTTGGAGGCGGTCATGTTCGACTATATAATACGTAATGCACTTATAATTGACGGCAGCGGACAGCCTGGATGCAAGGCAGATGTCGCTGTTGCCGACGGTAAAATTGCTGCGCTTGGAGTTGTAAACGGCGAAGCCGGGCGCATAATTGACGGATCGGGGCTAATTCTTGCGCCTGGTTTTATTGATATTCATTCGCATACCGACGCGGGACTTTTCGTCGATCCGAGAGCAGAAAGCAAGATAACGCAAGGTGTGACGCTGGAAGTCTGCGGCAACTGCGGCGAGTCATCGGCCCCATGCCTTGACGAAACAGGGCGCGCCGAACTCAATAGCTGGCGGGAACGCCACGGCATCGAGGAGAATTGGTCTACAGTCGGAGAATTTCTCTCGGCTTACGAAAAGCGTCAAATTGGCCTCAACATACTCACGCTGGTAGGACATTGCAACTTGCGAGCCGCAGTAGTCGGACTTGCCGATAGAAAAGCGACGCCTGAAGAAATTGCAAAAATGAGGCAGTTGGCGGCGGAGTCAATGCAACAGGGCGCATTCGGCATTTCAACAGGCCTTATATATGCCCCAAGCTGTTTTGCAGATACCGACGAGCTTATTGAGATTACAATGGGAGTTCAGCCCTACGGCGGCATATATGCCAGCCATATACGCGACGAACGCGACAAGATGGTCGATGCAGTAAACGAAGCAATATCTATCGGCAGAGAGGCCGGCGTTTCAGTTGAAATATCACATCACAAAGTATGCGGAAGCAGCAATTGGGGCTTAGTTAAAAAAACTCTTGAAATAATTCAAGCTGCGCGCGACGAAGGAATCGATGTCAACGCAGATCAATATCCCTACACTGCAAGTGCGACATCTCTTTCGGCTCTACTTCCGCATTGGGCGCATGACGGAGGCAACAAGGCGCTGCTTGAGCGCGTCAAGCACCAGCGAGCACTGCTGCTTGACTATCTCAATCGATCAAGCAGCAGCGGAGAGTTCGGCAGCAGTGGCGAGTGGTCAAGTGTGCTGATAAGCAGCGTCCGAACCGATAAAAATCGCAACTGCGAAGGTAAGACAATCGCACAAATCGCCGAAATACGCAAAAAAAGCGGGGCAGAGACGGTTCTGGATCTTCTTGAAGAAGAAGAGGCGGGAATTGCGATGGTGCAATTTGCAATGTGCGAAGAAGACGTTGAAACAGTTATGCGCAGCCCAAACACAATGATCGGCAGTGACTCGTCCACGCGCGCAATTACCGGCAAATTCGTCTCCGGTAAACCACATCCCAGAGCGTTTGCGACGTTCGTGCGCGTGCTGGCACACTATGTGCGCGAAAAAAATATAATTCCGCTGGAAGTCGGCATACGAAAAATGACCGGACTGCCCGCAAGCAAGCTCGGACTTAAAGATAGAGGCACAATCGGCGTCGGCAACTGGGCGGATATTGTTGTATTTGACGCCGATACGATCAAAGATACGGCAACATACGAAAACCCGCATCAGCAGGCAATCGGTATAAAATACGTCTTCGTAAACGGCAAACTCGCAGTTGAACACGGCAAGTTGACCGGCGAACTGGCCGGTAAGATAATAAGAAAAATCTAATACGCGTAAATATGTCTAGGGCAGAGTTTCAAATCTGCACTATATCGTAGTTGCGCAATAATCTATAAGTGTGAAGCATAAAATGAAACTCATTCGCAATCCTGAACTTAAGGGAATACTTGGCATTTTGTTGATCGTGCTGGCGTTAGGCACACTGCTCGCGGGCTTGAGCGGAAAGCTGGAGCAGTGGGGACTGCCGTGGTTCACTGGGTCAAAAGTGTTCGACAAAATATTTTTTGTCTCCGACGCATCCGGCACGAGAGAAATCTACTCAATGAATCTCGACGGCTCGGACCGCAAGCAAATTACACACGGCGCGCGCGTTCTCTCTGCGCCGGCGATAATACCTACCGCCAATAGAATCACGTTCGTGGGAATGTGCGGATCAGTGAGCCAAGTTATGGCAATTGGAGTCGATGGAGGCACGCCAAAGGCGTTGACATCATCAACCGGCTCCAAGCGTCAGCCGCAATACAGCCCCGACGGCAAAAAACTCTCCTATATCGAAACTGGAAGAGTGTATGTGGCCGAAATAAACGGCAGCAACCCAAACCCAGTAATGCCTACTTCCGAAGAAATGTCAATGGCGATGAGCAATGCTGAAAATCGCAGCACAATCCCACTTTACACTTCCTACTCGTGGGCACCGGACAGCGAAGGTATGGCAGCAATATCAAGCCCGGATCGCATTACAGACTCGCTGAAGTATTTGCCCACGGCAAACGGAAAGATAATGCTCGTAATGCCCACCGCGCCAACAGTGCGCGTCATTGGAACGGCATGGGCTGCAAAAAAAAGCATAATGGCAGCAACGGTTCTATATGGACACGAGGACTTGGTCATCGTTTTTTATCCCGACGAAAAGCGCGTGGATGCAGTTTTACATGTTAAGGACACCGAGTTGGGCACTCCGTCGGTATCGCCGGATGGATCGGTCATTATTGCGCAAATCAAAGCCGTGCCGGAAAAGAAATATCCGGCTCTGCTTAAAATAGACGTCGAGACGAAGAAAAGCACGGTGTTGTGCAGAGGAATGTTCATCAAACCAGTATTTTCGCCGGATGGAAAAAAAATACTGGCGGCGCAATATGACAATAAATCTCGCAAACACAACATTGTGACCATCGAAGTAAAGTCGGGAAAAGTAACGCAGCTCACGCACGGCGACGACTGCTTCGACGCAGTCTTCTCCCCACAGTCCGAGCATTAATGGGTTATATTACAGACCAGCTCATTCCATATATTGGCAACAAGCGCAAGCTTCTTCCGCTCATTCGACAGGCAATCGACTCGACGGAAATGGCGTCGGGGACGTTCGTCGATTTTTTTGCGGGCAGCGGTGTCGTATCGAGACTTGCAAAGACAATGGGTTTTTCAGTAATTGCAAATGACTGGGAGCCATACTCCGAAATTATAAACAGAGTCTATATCGCCACCAATGCCCCACCCGACTTTTCGCGCCTTGGCGGGATGCACGAAGCATTTGCTACGTTAAATGCACTCTTGGGCGAGCGCGGATATATCGCGACGCACTATTGCCCGGCTGACGATGAAAATTACGACACCGCGCGTGAGCGAATGTTTTATACACAGCAAAACGGCCGAAAGATCGACGCTATTCGTGATCAGATAGCACTTTGGCGCAAGTCCGGCGACATAAACTCAATCGAAGAAGCCGTATTGCTTGCTCCGCTGATATATCAGGCATCTTACTGCAGCAACACTTCAGGCGTATTTAAGGGATTTCATAACGGCTGGGGAGGCGCAACGCAGACGGCATTGTATAGAATTCGAAGCAATCTAACGCTTCAAATCCCGACTTTGATTGATAACGGCAAGAAAAACGCCGTCACACGCAAAGACGCATTGGAGCTTGCGTGCAGCATAGACTGCGACATCGCATACTTAGACCCGCCGTATAATCAGCATCAATACGGCTCCAACTACCATTTGCTCAATACAATTGCGCTGTGGGACAAGCCGCCCATTGCCCAGTTCATATCAAATGACGGCGAACGCGACAAGGC
>JAEWSK010000148.1 GCA_023398345.1 Armatimonadota bacterium
CTGCCGGTTAAGGTTTTCACCAACCTCGACGAAGCTCTTGAAGGCGCGGATGTCGTAAACATACTTCGCATTCAATTGGAGCGAATGGACAGAGGGTTCTTTCCCAGCATTAGAGAATATTCGAGGCTATTTGGCATATCGAAAGACAGGCTCGCGAAGTGCAAGCCCGACGTGCTGGTAATGCATCCCGGCCCGATGAACCGCGGCGTTGAAATTGCGCCCGACGTTGCAGATGGGCAATACTCGGTCATAACGGATCAGGTGACCAATGGGGTCGCGGTGCGAATGGCGCTTCTTTACCTATTGCTCGGAGGTGGCGCAAGTGTATCTGCTGCTTAAAAATGGGCGAATCATCGACCCTAGCCGATCTATTGATGTAATCGGCGATTTGCTGATCGTTGACGGCAAGATCGTGGGGATCGACAAGCCCGCGCCGTCGAGCGACGGGCAGACAATCGATTGCACGGGGCTTGTGATTGCGCCGGGGCTAATCGACATGCACGTCCATCTGCGCGAACCGGGATTCGAGCACAAAGAAACAATTGCAACGGGCGCAAAGGCCGCCGCCGCGGGAGGGTTCACAAGTATTCTGGCAATGCCGAACACGAAACCCGCAATTGACAATCGCGCAGTGGTTGAATATGTGCTTAACGAGGGCAAGCGCGCCGACGTAAATATCCTCACATCCGGTGCAGCAACCAAGGCTAACGAAAGCACGGAAATGGCCGAGATTGGGGATATGATCGAAGCCGGGGCGGTCGCGATTTCCGACGATGCGTTTCCAGTGCAGAGCGCCGATCTGCTGCGGCGAGTTATGGAGTACTGCTCAATATTTGACGTGCCGGTGCTAACTCACTGCGAGGACAAAACGCTCACGCTGGACTCAGTGATGAACGAGGGATTGAACTCCACCATACTGGGGCTGAGGCCGTGGCCGAGGCAGGCTGAAGAAATAATGGTCTTGCGCAATATTCTGCTCGCGCAGCTCTCAGGATGTAGGTTGCATATTCAACACGTCAGCACAGCGGGATCGGTCGAAGCCGTAAAATGGGCGAAGGCAAAGGGCATTAAAGTAACATGCGAGACATGCCCGCAGTATTTTTCTCTTACTGACGATGCGCTCTGCGCATACAATACAAATGCAAAGATGAACCCGCCACTTCGCGCACAAAGCGATATAGAGGCAATAAAGGCAGGGTTAATTGATGGCACGATAGATGCGATTGCCACCGACCATGCGCCGCATTCGCTCGAAGACAAGCAAGTGGAATTGCAATACGCGGCATTTGGGATAGTCGGGCTTGAAACTTCGCTTGCACTGACAATAACGAATCTTGTAAAACCCGGCGTATTATCGCTGCCGGATGCAATAGCAAAAATGACAGTCGCGCCCGCCGGCATTCTTGGACTTGAAGCAGGAACGCTCGCCGAAGGGTCAGTGGCTGATGTGACTGTAATCGACATCGAGGCAAAAAATACTGTGCGGGCAGATGAGTTTAAGTCAATGGGGCGAAATACGCCGTTCGAGGGCTTTGAGTTGATTGGAAAAGCAGCGGCGACCATAGTGGCAGGCAAAATCGTATATCAACATTGAGGCGAGTTTACCCCACCCTATCCTCGTAGGAAAGGACAATTGGATTGGGTGCAGATATATAGGTTGGTGGATAGTAAATGACTGAACTTTATAATAAGATCTTCGACGCCGGGTGCATTAAATTCGGTGAGTTCAAGTTAAAAAGCGGGATTATGTCGCCTGTATATTGCGACTTTAGAGGACTCGTCTCAAAGCCCGAGTTGCTTAGAGAAATCGGACTGGCGTTGGGCAAAAAGGCCAAACAAATCGGATACGGCAATACCCACGATAGGCTGGCAGGGATTCCATATGCAGGGCTGCCGTTGGGAATCGCAGCAAGCATTGCGTCGGGCATACCGATGATCTACCCGCGCAAAGAGGCCAAAGAATACGGCACAAAAAAGCTCATCGAAGGTATTTTCGACGAGGGAGACAGAGTTCTTATTATAGATGACATTATTACTGACGGCGCATCCAAGATCGAGACGATTGCGCCGCTCAAAGAAGCCGGACTGATCGTAAATGATGTGCTAATAATTCTCGACAGAGAACAGGGCGGCGATAAAATATTGCTCAAGGCAGGTTACAAGCTGCACTCGCTCGGCAAACTCAGCGAGGTGCTCGATGCACTCGTCGCAGCAGGCAAAGTTGAGACGCAAATGCAGGCGAAAGTTGCGGAATTTATAAAGTCAAATCAGTTTGCGTAAATAGTCACCCACAAAGAAGCAATTAAATAACCGTTGACCGTCGATTGACGACAGTCGACTCCATTAACTTAGGAGTTTTTACTTGAGAGCGATTCTACTACTTGCTGACGGAACATCATTTGAAGGAGAGTCGATAGGAGCGTCCGGCACAACCATCGGCGAAGCCGTGTTTGCTACTGCGATGACGGGCTATCAAGAAATGCTTACCGACCCGTCGTTTGCCGGGCAGTTGCTCACCTTAACCTACCCGCTCGTCGGCAACTACGGCGTCAACACCGAAGACGTGGAGTCGGGCAAAATTCAAGTTGCGGGATTTATCATCCGCGAGCTTTGCGAAAAGCACAGCAACTGGCGGTCGTGCATGAGCCTGCGCAATTATCTCGTGCAAAACAACACCGTAGCGATACAAGGAATAGACACCCGCGCACTCACGCGCCACCTTCGAGTAAGCGGCGTTATGATGGGCGCAATGTCCACCGAACTTACCACCGCCGAGCTTCGCGCCAAAATCGAAAATACACCCTACTATGGCGATATAAACTTCGTAGAAAAGGTCTCTACAAACGACATTTATAAATGGACAGGTGATGAGTGCAGCAAACTCGGAGACTGCCCGGAGCCACGCTGCAAAGTAGCCGTCATCGACTGCGGCATCAAGCGCAATATAGCCCGATGTCTTGCTAAGCGCGGCTGCACAGTGACTATATTGCCTTGGAACGCATCGGCCGATGACGTGCTAAAAACAAACCCGGACGGCGTAGTGTTTTCGCCGGGGCCGGGCGATCCGACTCGGCTTACGGATACAGCCGCCACGCTTAAATCACTAATAGGCAAAAAGCCGATGCTGGGAATATGTCTGGGCCACCAGATGTTTGGAATGGCGATGGGCGGAGACATTATCAAGCTCAAATTCGGGCATCGCGGCGCGAATCACCCCGTTAAAAACATCATAACCGGCAAGGTAAGCATTACATCACAAAATCATGGCTACGCGGTCGATCCCGATAAGCTCTCCGACGAAGTGGAAGTCACGCGAATTAACCTAAACGACAACACGGTCGAGGGGTTGCGCCACAAGCATCTGCCGATATTTTCTATTCAGTATCACCCAGAGGCGTCGGCGGGGCCGCTCGATGAGGGCTATTTATTCGAGGAATTTGTACAAAGCGTGCTGGAAGCGAAGGCGTAAATAAATATGATTGACTATAGATACATATTCACCGGCATTTTGCTGGTCTACGGAATTTACAGTATTCGTCAGGGGATCAAGCAGCATAAAAAGTCCGATATCGCGCTCGGCATAGTATGTCTGCTGGGATTTGCGGCGACGGTCGTTTTGCGAATAGCCGAGACTCAAAATCGCTGAAAAAATATTTATATAGATTTTTTTAACGGACAACATGTCCAAAACGAACTATGGACTAATAACGAAAAACCGACAACTGGAGTTTTAATGCCAAAGCGTGCTGATCTTAAGAAAGTAATGGTAGTGGGGAGTGGGCCGATTATTATCGGCCAGGCGGCGGAGTTCGACTACGCAGGAACGCAGGCGTGCAAGGCGCTGCGCGAGGAAGGCATATCGGTCGTGCTGATAAACTCCAACCCAGCCACGATAATGACCGACGTAGACGTCGCCGACAAGGTCTATATCGAGCCGATCAACGTCGAATTCGCAACCCGCGTCATCGAGCAAGAGCGACCCGACGGCCTGCTGCCTACACTCGGCGGCCAGACCGGCCTCAATCTCGCCGTGGAGCTTGCCAACGCGGGTGTACTTGATAAATATAATGTAAAGATGCTCGGCACGCCGCTCGATTCTATTCAGAACGCTGAAGATAGAGAGCTGTTTAGAACACTGATGCGCGAGATCGGCGAGCCTGTTCCAGAGAGTTGGATCGTGCAGACGCGCGAGGAACTCGAAGCGATACTTGATGAAAACCCACCTTGGCCGCTGATCGTCCGACCCGCCTACACGCTCGGCGGAACCGGCGGCGGCGTCGCGCATGACGCAGCCGAACTGTTGGAAATCGGCTCGCGCGGCTTAAAGCTCTCATTAAAAAGCCAAGTTATGATCGAGAGATGCCTGATTGGTTGGAAAGAAGTCGAGTACGAAGTGATGCGGGATGCAAACGACACATGCATTCAAATTTGCTCGATGGAAAACTTCGATCCTATGGGAGTCCACACCGGCGACTCGATAGTTGTCGCGCCGATTCAAACTCTCACCGACAAAGAGTATCAGATGCTGCGCTCGGCTTCACTTAAGATAATTAGAGCGCTAAAAATCGAAGGCGGCTGCAACGTCCAGCTTGCAATGAGCCCAAATAGCTTCGACTACTTCGTCATAGAAGTCAACCCCAGGGTCAGCCGATCCTCAGCGCTAGCGTCAAAGGCAACAGGCTATCCAATTGCGCGAGTGGCTGCAAAGATCGCCGTCGGGCTTGATCTCGACGAAATACCCAACGCAGTTACCGGAAAAACAAAGGCCGCGTTCGAGCCGACCATAGACTATATCGTCGCAAAAATCCCGCGCTGGCCGTTTGATAAGTTCTATCAGGCCGACCGCACCATCGGCACGCAGATGAAGGCAACCGGCGAGGTAATGTCCATAGACCGCACATTCGAGGCCGCCATAATGAAAGCCGTGCGCTCGCTGGAAATAGGTCTGCACTGGCTCAGGCTAAAAAATGCTGACGAACTCACGGAGTCAGATATAGATAAAATGCTTGTAACTGCCACAGATGAGCGCTTGTTCGTCGTAGCCGAAGCACTTAGGCGCGGTTATTCAGTCGAACGCATCGCCAGGCTGTCCAACATCGACCCGTGGTTCCTCGAAAAGATCCTCAATATTATTAAAATGGAAAACGAACTCAGAGAGCGTGCGGACGAACTGCGGGCGATAACATCCGGCCAGATTGCAGCCCAGCCCGGAGCAATAGATTTGCTGCGGCGCGCAAAAGAGATGAGATTTCCTGACAAAGTGATTTCGAATCTGACGGGTGCACTTGAAAATCAGCTTCGGTTTATCCAAAAGAAGCTGGGCATGCTGCCGGTCTACAAGATGGTCGACACATGCGCCGCCGAATTTGAGGCTGAGACGCCTTATTTCTATTCGTGTGGTGAACGGGAAGACGAAACAGGGTGTATTGAGGCTTCACCGTCCTCTTATATTGAGAGCGAACAGCAGAGAGAAAAAAGCAAAGATGTCCCCAACAAGCCAAAAGCTATCGTTATTGGATCGGGGCCTATACGTATCGGCCAAGGGGTCGAGTTCGATTACTGCTCGGTTCACTCGGCATGGGCGCTAAAAGACGCAGGCTATGAGTCGATTATTATAAATAATAATCCCGAAACGGTCTCTACGGACTTTGATACGTCCGACAGGCTCTACTTCGAGCCGCTGACGGTCGAGGACGTGCTCAATATTATTGCATACGAACAGCCCGACGGTGTTATACTTCAATTCGGCGGGCAGACTGCAATAAACTTGGCAAAACCACTGCATGCTATGGGCGTGCCCATATTCGGCAGCGATTTTAAATCCATCGACATCGCCGAGGACAGAGATAAGTTCGAGAAGATTCTGAGCGAACTCGATATTCCAAAACCTGCCGGTCGGGCAATATTTGGAGCCGACGCAGCCGTGCAAGTCGCGAAAGAAATAGGCTACCCTGTGCTAGTGCGGCCAAGTTATGTGCTGGGTGGGCGCGCAATGGAAATTGTTTACGCCGAAGCAGAGCTTAGGCAATATATGAAGCACGCAGTCGATATAAGCCCCGACCCCGACGCGCCTATTTTGGTGGACAAATATGTAATGGGCAAAGAAGTCGAGGTGGATGTAATAGCCGACGGCGTCGATTGCCTGCTGCCGGGTATTATGGAACACATCGAAAGAGCGGGCGTCCACTCGGGTGACAGCATGGCCGTCTGCCCTCCGCAGACGCTGTCGCAAGACATAATCGACCAGATCGTCTCGCATGCGACAAAGCTTGCAATGGCCCTCGAAGTGCGCGGACTGATGAACTGCCAGTTCGTCGTTGACGGTGATGAAGTCCAAGTCATTGAGGTGAACCCTCGTGCAAGCCGCACCGTGCCATATCTATCTAAAATTACCGGCGTGCCGATGATTCAAGTGGCGACAAACGTCGTGCTCGGCAAGAGTTTAAAGGAACAGGGCTACAAGTCAGGGCTATACAAACAGCAGCCTAGTCTGGCTGTGAAAGCGCCTGTGTTCAGCTTCCAGAAGCTCACCGAAGTCGATGTGTCGTTAGGGCCGGAAATGAAATCTACCGGCGAGATAATGGGCATCGACATGGACTTCTCGCGCGCCCTTTATAAGGCGATGATCGCATCCGGCCTCGACGCGCCCGTCGGCGGAAAAATGATCGCGACTATTGCCGATCAAGATAAAGAAGAGGCATTGCCGATCATACGCGACTTTGTATGCGAACTTGGCTATGAGGTCTACGCGACCGAGGGAACTGCGCGCTATCTGACGCAAAACGGAGTAGCTGCAACTCAAGTCGGCAAGATTTCAAATGACGAGAGTCTCAATTTGATGGACTTGGTTGTGGGCAATAAAGTCGACCTGCTTATAAACACCGCCTCCAAAGACCGCAAAATCGAGCAAGAAGCGGCAGTTATCCGCAAGGCAAGCGTGCAGCGGTATATTCCATGCCTAACCTCGCTCGACACTGCAAAAGCACTTTTGCGCGCGCTGAACTCCAAGAAAAAGGGCGAAAAACCTGCCTGCCTGCCAGTGGATAGGTATCTTAAGGGAACACCATAGCATTTAGCAATATGCGTTGATATAAATGCGATTTTGTTGCGCCTTCTCCCCCAGGGAGAGGGCGTTTTTTCATGTCAATCTATAGTGTAAAGATCTTGCTTCTTTCGCAACTTTAAGCGCGATTGGCTGCTAATCCCCATTCTAAACTGTTCAAATGAGCATATCGCAAGTATTTGCAAGCATACAAGCAAATTGATAAAAACTTACCTATTGACACATCTAGAATTTCACGGCATAATAGATATGTTTATATCGATATGCTTTGATCTATATAGCATCTTGTGCCGAAGGAGGTCGGAAATGGAACAGGAAAAGCAAAAGGTGGGCAGTTTGCCTTCTATCAGAAGACTCCCGGTATATCTGCGGCTGCTGAAAAATATAAGCGATGAGGGACGAGACATGGTCTCAAGCACGCATATAGCGGCGATTCTCAAAGTCGATCCTATCCAGGTCAGAAAAGATCTCTCTATCACTGGAATAGTCGGCAAACCGAAAATCGGCTATTACGTGCCAACACTTATCGGGGCCATAGAGAAATTCCTGGGCTGGGACAAAAGCGCCGAGGCGTTTCTCGTGGGAGCTGGCAACTTGGGCAGCGCACTACTGGGATATGATGGCTTCAAACAGCATGGCCTGGACATAATTGCTGCATTCGATACTGACAAGTCCAAAATCGGCACTCAGATACATGGCAGGGATGTTCTTCCGCTTGATAAGCTGCCTGCAATGGTTGATCGCATGCATGTGCTAACGGGGATCATAGCTGCGCCAGTCGAAGTGGCTCAGTCGGTTGCCGACACTATGGTTGCGTCCGGCATTATAGCCATCTGGAACTTTGCTCCGGTGAAGCTTGACACACCAAAGCATGTGGTTGTGCAAAATGAAGACCTGGCGGCAGGGCTGGCAGTACTCTGCGTAAAAGCCGCCAAAGCCCGTAGTAACGGTTGATGCTTGTGTGTGTCGGTAATGCGATACCGACATACATAAAGCTGCGACCGATGAGGAGATTGATGTGCCAAAGACAATACAGAGAGTCCGTAAATTTCAAAATGTATGCAGGATACTCGATCGATTTGACCGTGATCCAAAGAAGCTGATCCCTATATTGCAAGCAGTCCAGCATGAATATAGGTATTTGCCGGAAGAAGTCCTTACATATGTCTCAACATCGCTCGGTATTTCTCCGGCGAGGGTCTATGGTGTGGCGACGTTTTACGCCCATTTCGCGCTAGCGCCAAAAGGCAAATATGTAATTCGACTCTGCGACGGCACAGCATGTCATGTTAAAAAGTCGATTCCAATTCTTGAGGCTCTATATAAGCGGCTCGGGCTGGACGAAAAACACTCCACAACGCCCGACATGCTGTTTACAGTGGAGACAGTGTCTTGCCTGGGAGCATGCGGGTTGGCGCCAGTAATGGTTGTTAACGATGACGTGCATGGTCAAATGACCCCGGAGAACGCCGTAGCCCTAATAGAAAAGATTATTACCGACGAGGGGGCAAAATAATGGCTGCAGACGCATATTGCATAGATCTCGATCAAATCACCAAAGATTACAATAAGTCCATTGAGCACATCAACCGTCGGATCATCGTCTGCGCGGGAACGGGCTGTATGGCCAACGGAGCGCTCGGTGTGTACGAAGCGTTTCTGGAACATATCAAAAAAGCCGGTTTGAATGTAGTAACCGAGCTGCGAGCTGAAGAAGACCCGAGCGGCAGCCATGTTTCAAAAAGCGGGTGTCAGGGCTTTTGTCAGATGGGTCCACTCGTGACCATCGAACCCGACGGCATATTTTATATCAAACTCAAAAAAGAAGACGTAGAGGAGATTGTTCGGACGACTCTTATCGAAAATGGCATCGTCGAAAGGCTGCTCTATAAAGATCCGTTGAACGGAAACATATGCCGGTCAACGTCCGACATACCGTTTTATACTCGACAGAGACGAACCGTGCTAAAATCCTGTGGATTGATCGACCCTCAAGATATTAGAGAGTACATCCACAACGGAGGCTACGCGGCCGCTCGCAGAGCTTATATTGAAATGACGCCAAAAGCGGTTTGCGAGGAAATATTGCACTCGGGATTGCGAGGACGAGGCGGCGGCGGATTTCCAACAGGTAGAAAATGGGAGTTGACGCGCATTCAGCCCGGCCCAAAGAAATATGTCATATGCAATGGCGACGAGGGAGACCCCGGCGCATTTATGGACCGCAGCGTAATGGAGGGCAATCCTCACAGCGTAATCGAAGGCATCATGATTGCCGCGCGAGCAGTTGGCGCTGATGAGGCCTATATTTATGTGCGAGCAGAGTATCC
>JAEWSK010000166.1 GCA_023398345.1 Armatimonadota bacterium
TTCCAGTGGCAGGGACATGCCCATAGCCGATTGCCGCGAACAAGTCCTCTTCGGACAATAAGTTCATTGACTTGGCAACGTCTGAAATTGCGTCGCTCTTAATTATCGACCCACCGTCTTGTCCAAGACGTTCGATCTCTTTTTCGAGCATATCGCGGCCTTTGGCGACGCTTTCGGCAAAATGCAGTCGGCGGAAATATGCCCTGATTTTATTTCGTGCATGCGATGTTTTTACAAACGTGAGCCAGTCCATACTCGGCTGGCTATTGGAGCGGCTGATGATTTCGACTATATCGCCATTTTTAAATTGATACGACAGTGGCACTATCCTGCCATTGACCTTGCCGCCGACGCAGTGATTGCCGACATCGCTGTGAATGCGAAATGCGAAGTCAACCGGCGTCGAACCGGCGGGCAAGTCGATAACATCACCGCGCGGCGTAAAAACAAAAACTTGATCGGTAAAAAGGTCATTCATGACGCTGTGAAGAAACTCGCCAGCGTCAGTTGCATCTGTCTGCCAATCGAAAAGCTGCTGGCGCAGCCAGGATAGCTTTCGCTCGAACTCGTCCACTCCACGCATCTGTTCTTTATACTGCCAATGCGCGGCTACGCCAAACTCCGCCAGTCTATGCATGTCCCACGTTCGAATTTGAATTTCCAGCGGCTCGCCTCGCGGCCCAATTACTTTCGTATGCAGCGACTGATACATATTGGACTTGGGCTTGGCTATGTAATCAGAAAAAAGCTCAGGAATCGGCATCCAAAGGTCGTGGACAAGTCCAAGCACGTGGTAACAGTCCCCCACCCGATTGACAATCACTCGGACAGCGGATAAATCGTATATCTCTGAGTAATCGACATGTTCGCGAAGTATTTTTTGATATATCGACCAGAGATGCTTCGGCCTCGCCTGGATGTGCGCCTCGACTCCCTCGGATGCGAGGTGTCTCTGAATCATCTCGGTCGCTTCGGCAAGATCTTCCTCACGCTCGCGGCGAGTCAATGACACTTTCTCGGCAAGCTCGGCGTAGGCTTCCGGCTCCATATACTTAAACGCTAGGTCTTCAAGCTCCCACTTAATTTTCCATATCCCCAAACGATGAGCAAGAGGCGCATATATCTGCATTGTCTCTCTTGCTATCTTTAGGCGGCTTTCCGGTGGGATGCCTTCGAGGGTCTTCATATTGTGAAGTCTATCGGCAAGCTTGATGACCATGACACGCAAGTCGCGAGCCATTGCAAGAAATATCTTTCGCAAATTTTCCGCGCCGCGTCTAAACTCAGCGCGCTTCTTGCGTCCGACCTCATCCGGCGCGTCATGGCCCGCGCGAGCGGGAGGCTCTACGTCGAAGTCCGTGAGCTTGAGTTTTGTGACGCCATCGACCAGCCTCGCAACTTCTTTGCCAAAACGCGAGGCAATATCATCTATCGACTTGCCTTGGTCTTCGACTACATCATGCAGCATAGCGGCCGCAATGCTTTCGGCATCCATTTCAAGATCGACGAGAGTTTCAGCGGCTGCAAGAGGATGGATTATGTATGGGTCGCCGGTCAGGCGTTTTTGGTCTTTGTGGGCCTCGGCGGCGAACTCATATGCCCGCCGGATAAGCTCTAAATCGGCCCGCGGGTTATATGATTGCACCCGGTTGATGATGGATTCAATATCAGTCATTGTTGATGACAGTGGCCCCCGCCCGAATCGCTTTTACGACCAATTGGACCGACTCGACACCATTGTACATGTTTAGTCTTATACTGTAGCACAGATCAACGGCGCTGCCAAGCTCAATTGAGCTATGCATCTCTCCCATGCCGAACGCAATGCATGAAATTGACCCGCTGCCATTGCCGTCAACGCGCATTCGCAAATGCGAACCATCGCCTACCCGCTGACAGTCGAGCACTTTCATTTTGCAACTCATAAACAATGGCTCTGCATTGCCTGCCCCGAAAGGTTCGAGTCCTGCAATTGAATCGGCCAATTTGCGCGATATGTCGGAGGCATTAAGCTCCGCATCCAACATAATTTTAGGCACGAGTTGCTCTGGCATGAGCATATCTGCCGCGTAGGCGTTTATCTTGCGCTCAAACTCGTCGAGATTATCAAGTGAGACAGACAACCCAGCAGCCAAGGCATGGCCGCCGTATCTGCCTAGCAAATCGGCGCAGTGATGCAGCCCCTCAAGAAGATTAAAACCATCTACGCTCCTTGCCGAACCTGACGCCAGAGCACATGTCTCATCGCGACAAAGAAGAATTGCCGGTCGGCAATAAGTATCGCTAATTTTGCCCGCTGCAATTCCTACCACACCCGTATTCCAATTTTCAGCCGACAAAACAAGCACCGGCGTCGAATCCAAATCTTTTGTGCCAACCTGCGCTATGGCCTCACTGATTATGCGATCCTGCTCCGCCCTGCGCTCCGTATTATAGCGCTCCATCTCGCACGCAAGCTCGAGTGCCTTGGACTCATCACATGTCAGCAATAACTCCAGCGCCTTTGATGCGTCATCCATGCGACCAACAGCATTGATACGAGGCGCAAGAACATAGCCAAGATAAAATGTTGTTAAGGGTTTGCCTGTAATCTTAGACGACTTGAGCATTGTCTGAATGCCGAGCTTCTTGCTTGATGCAATCGCACTGAGGCCATGCTTAACAAATGCCCTGTTCTCGCCTATCAACGGAACAACGTCTGCAACTGTGCCCAAGGTAACAAGATCGACAAAACGGGTTTTAAAACTCTCCTCGTTGGAGTCTAACTTTCTAACTAAAGCTTGTGCAAGCTTATACGCGACCCCAACTCCAGCAAGATATGGAAACGGATAGGCTGCATCATGACGTTTCGGGTTGACGACCGCCAACGCCGACGGAAGTTCAGTGCCAGGCTCATGATGATCTGTAATAATAAGATCAATTCCAAGCTCGGCAGCACGAATTGCAGGCGCAATTGCATTAATACCGCAGTCGCAGGTGAGAATTAGTTTCACGCCATTAGCGGCCGCCTCATCAATTGTGGCGGTCTTTATGTCATATCCCTCATTCCTGCGATGCGGCAGTCTATACTCGACGACAGCCCCAAGAGCCCTTAGCACGCGCACCAGCAGCGCAGCGCCTGTAACTCCATCCACATCATAATCGCCATGAACACATATCTTTTCGCGATCACTCACAGCTTTCGCAAGCCGCTCAGCAGCAGGCTCCATGTCGGGCAGAAGAAACGGATCATGAAGGGTTGATAGGGAGGGATTGAGAAAATCTCTCGCCTCATCTGCGGTCGTAACAAGGCGATTGACAAGAATTCGCGCTATAATGGGCGATAAACCAGCATCCGCAGCCAGACGTGACACAGCACTCTCATCGCACTCCATCACTTCCCATTGCTCGTTCATCGCCCACCCCAAACAAATAGTACGCATGCGCTGATTAAAAACATCAACGAGTTTCAGTTATAAAATGGCCCGCGCAGCATACCTGCGCGGGCCGAAGTATTGGATTCATCAATGCGCTTATCAACAAGCGCAACACCCGCAAGCTAGAATCTCTTCTTCTTTCGTTTGGGCTTTGCAACCTTCGGCTTGTCATCTGTAGAACCGGAAACAGTCTCATCAGTGACTTCACCCTGAGCAGCAGAGCTCACCATCGGCTTATTGACAAAAGCTTTCTCCTCAATGGCACGACGCTTATTCGCCTTACCTCTCGAAGATAGATTGTCCCATACAATCACAAGCGGGGTCGCATTGAAAATTGAAGAGTAAGTTCCAATAACAATGCCGACCAACAGCGTTATGTAGAAATGCCTCAGAAGCGGCCCACCAAACACAATCAATGTCGCCAACGTAAGCACAACAGTCAAGCTAGTATTGATTGATCTCGACAGCACCTGCAAAACACTGCGATTTGCAAGCTCTTCGAAGGTCTCGCCTCGCTGTCTATGTCGCAGATTTTCACGAATTCTATCAAACACAACAATCGTGTCGTGAACGCTGAAGCCGATGATTGTCAGCACAGCCGTCACAAACAAACTGTCTGTTTCCCAATGGAACCAATGTCCCATAATCGCGAAACCGCCGAGTATAAACAGCGCATCATGGATCAGGGCTATAACTGCACAGGTTCCATATTTGATCCCTGTTACAAACCCACCTATGGCAAACCGTATTGCCAAATATAAAACTATCAAAATCGATGCGACAACGACAGCCTTAATCGAGTTTACTGTAAGCTCTTTGCTGATGGTTGGGCCAACGCTGCTCACCGAAGAAAATACAGGTTTGTCCTCTTCGTCTATAGTAGACAACCCGTATTTCTCGTCCAGCGATTGACGTATGGCTTCCATTTTTGCATCGTAGTCTTTGCTTTCCGAGAGCATTCTAGTCGTGATATATGCAGCTTTGCCTTTCTCGACTAGCTGCACTTCGCTTCCCGGCGCAATAGCATTCACCGCATCACGAACACCGCTCAACGAAACCTTTTTCGTAAACGACGCTTGGATCGTTGTTCCAGATACAAACTCTATTCCTGGGCGGAGGTGATACATAAGCAGCACAATGATGCCAGGAGTTAGCAATATCGCGCTCAGCGCAAAGAACCAGTTGCGCTTTCCGACGATGTCCCAATTGACTTTCTCAGCCGATAGCCAACCGGTATTGATACCGTAAAGTTTCGGGTTCTGCGCCCACTCCCAGTTTACAAGCATGTGGAGGAATGTTCGCGTAACTGTTATTGCCATAAACATGCTGATAATTACACCGATAAGCAGTGTAAAGGCAAAACTCTGAACGGTCGGTGTTCCCAACCACATCAAAACTGCGCAGGTGATCGCCGTGCACATATTTGAGTCGAAGATTGCTGTAAACGCTCTGTTAAAACCAGCGTCAATTGCGGCTCTAAGTGTCTTGCCGCCCTTAAGCTCTTCTTTGAGGCGTTCAAAGATCAGGACGTTTGCATCAACGGCCATACCGATAGATATAATCAAAGCAGCCATACCCGCCAACGACAAAGTGTAGTTGGGGATAATTTTATAAACTGCAATAGCGAACAATGCATACAGGCCGAGAGCTACACTTGCAATCGCACCTGGCAGTCTGTAATAGAAAACCATAAATAGGAAAACAATTATCAGACCAGCAATACCTGCTTGCAACACTCGCGTAACCGTCTGTGTGCCCAAACTCGGCTCAACGACATCCTTACCGATTACTTTGAGCGGAACAGGCAGCGCACCGGCATTAAGAAAGCCAGCGATGCGAGTACCTTCCGACAAACTCGGGAACCCCTCAATAATCGCCTTGCCGTCGCTTATCTTGCTCTTGATTGAGGGTGCGGTAAGCAATTTGTTGTCATAAAACACGGCGAGTATTTCACCGGTGTGAGCACCCGTGAAATCGCGGAAAATGTCAGTGCCTTTTTTGTTGAACTCTATCTCGATGATAGGCTCGCTTGTGCCGGTCTTGAGAGCAGACTTTGCAACCGGCAACAGCATCGATCCGGTCAACACAGGCTTGGCATTAAGGCCGATTACCTTTTCGATAATTTCACGATCGTCTTTGCCCTTGCCGGTGACTAAGACCTCACCTTTCGGGCCTGTAAAAGTATAGGATCGCTCATCGTCTCCACTAACATCCATGCGCCATTGGCCCAGCGGATTGGCTGTGGTGTAGACATTCTTCATATAATAGAAATCCAACGATGCGCTGGTTATAAGCTTTCTGATAGCGTCTTTTTTATTCTGAGCACCAGGAAGCTCGACAACAAGCCTTGCATCATCAGAAGTCGCGTTCTCGACTCGGACGATTGGTTCGGTAACGCCGCCGATACCAGCAACGCGCTTTCGCATCGTTTCGGCAACCGTCTTCATCTTTGATTCGCGCTCACTCGGTTTCTGCGGCCACTCTTTCATATTCTTCGGCGCAATTTGAAGAACAACACGCAGACCGCCGGCGATGTCAAGGCCGCGGCTGATAGGTTTCATCACGCATATAACCCCGGATAAAATCACCAGCGCTATAACTAACATGAAAAGCTTCTGATACTTCGACACTATTTGTCCTCCCAAAAGGCAAATTGCCTAAGACGCAATACGGGCCGGTTTACACAGTCCATTGAATGACCTGCCCGAGTAAAACAGGGCTATTATATCGCGCAAAGTCAGCAAAAAGCAAGCACTCTGCCCCTGCGGAACTCAGGAACCGCTGCACCAATAATTATATACGAAAACAAAACCGCCACAAGTGCCGCGACGGCTGTGTAACATGATATTAGTGATCCTGCATACGAGTCCGTCAATACAGACAGCCTCGTCTTTACCCCAATGAGGCTCATCATAACCAACTACTCACATAACATCGGCTTTGCACGCCATATGCTGGAGGTCATAAACAAGCTCACAAAGCAGGCAATTCATGCGCCGCAAGCGCTCCCGCAGCGGCTGCTGCAAGAAAGAACTCAGGATCCTGCTCATAGCGACGGCCCATGCTCGACATGCAAACGCCCTTTTCCTGAAGCTCGACAATGCCCGGCTTGCCGTCAAGCACACGCACTTTATGTCTGTATGAAATCGAACTGTGCAAAATCTGCTCTTGAATCATGTTGAGCTTCATTTGATCGATCATTGGCAGGGCAATTGTGCATTTAGTAAGCGCAACCGATCCGAGAGCGGTAATTGTATGATGGCTCAGCCCTTGATGCCTTGGGCGAGGGTCAGCATAACTTATGCGAGCAATTGCAATTGCGCTGCCGCCAAGTAAATTGACAGCATTTACTATCTCGCCTTGCTCAATCGACGAAAAGCCAAATTTTGTACCGGTGCCGGCATTGCCCGGCCCTGGACAAATCACGACAGCGTCGGCATTAGCAGCTTGCTTGGCAGCAATTAACGCTGTGTAAATATTGATCGCTTCTATATCTCCGCCAAACGCTTGACCGGATGTAATGGCACAGTCGATGATTTTCTTGTCGCGCAGTTCTGACACAAGCCTACTAAATGCAATCGGCAGAGCGGCAGTATCGGTCATTATATAGGCGACATTCGGCCGACGCCCCGAAGTTGTCGTTGAGCGCGCCATTCGCTTTATTGCCGCCGCTGCGGGCGCGAGTTGGCTGTGCAACTGCCCTATCACAACCGGCATACCACCGAGCGATTCAAACTCCTCAACTGCCTTGCGATGCGGCGAGTCTTCTTCTTCAACAGATAGCACTGTGTGTTGCACTGGTGTATATCGCGCCTTGACTATATGGCCAAGTTCGTCATTTTTCGTAGAACCAACGGGATCAGTCAGGTTCGCCATTACAAAATCAGCACCGCCCGTGCCTAGTTTTTTTCGCGCGGCAGTAGTATTGAGCAGCAGTTCGTCGCCCACGCACACCGTGCCCGTCAAATGCGTATATGCAATCGCGCGCCGCATTTCGCCTGCGACATCGACAATTATTTCACATACGCCTTCGCGCACTGCGTCTATTGACTTGACCACACCCTTGACACGGATAAGCAAAGGCTATCTCCCCAAAATAGCGCAACCATCCTATTTTATTTACAATCGGCTGCGCACTCTATCAGCGCCGATGCAAACTCGGCAGTCTTTGTGAGATCTTTCGCATTGAGTTCTTCCGAAGTCGAGTGCGCCCCGGAATACCCTGTTCCTATTACTAACGAAGGAATTCCCGCGGCATTGTATATATTTGCGTCACTTCCACCGCCGCCCTCAAGAAACGCAGGCTCAATGCCGATCTTGCGAGACGCAGCCATTCCGAGCTTTACTACATCATCATCTTGGGTCCATCGATAGGTCGAATACGCACGGTTGACGTTGACGGTTGCCTTTGCGCCGATTTTTTCGGCTTCGTTCTCAAAGAGCGACTTCATGTGCTCTATCTGCGCATCTAGCTTTGCATTGTTACGACTGCGAGCCTCGGCAGTAACCGTCACAAGATCAGGAATTATGTTTCTGGCCTTGCCGCCCTCTATGCGTCCGATATTGGCTGTCGTCTCGGAGTCGATTCGCCCCAACTTCATCTTTGATATAGCATTACTCGCAGCAATTATTGCACTGACTCCGTTCTCGGGCGACATTCCGGCGTGCGCAGCCTTGCCATGAATTGTTATTGCAAGGCTGTCATGGGTCGGCGCACTGAGTGTCAGACCGGCAACCGGCCTCTCGGTGTCAAAAACATAGCCCATTTTCGCGCGGATTTTGGATTGATCCAAGTTACGCGCTCCGCACAAGCCACGCTCCTCCGAGACGCTAAATATAACTTGAATGTCGCCATGCGCAACTTTGCGCTCAACTATGTCTGTAATGCCTTCGATTATAGCGGCGATTCCGGCTTTGTCGTCGGCGCCTAAAATGGTCGAACCGTCTGTCTTAATAGTATCGCCGTCAAAAACAAGCACTATATTTTCAGTCGACTCGACCGTATCCATGTGCGCAGACAAAAATATCGGCGTAGCGCCTTGGACATTGCCCTTAAGAAAACCAATCACGTTCCCGGCATTGGCATTGATCTTCGGGCCAGCATCATCCTCAACGACTTCAAGTCCAAGTGATGCAAGCTTTACCTTTACGTAATCAGCTACGCCGCGCTCATTGCACGAAAGACTGTTTATCGAGACCAAATCGAGAAATATATTTTTTACGCGCTCGGCGTCAATCATCAAATCACCTCATATTACAAGCGCATTTTACCTGGTAAGCGTTACTTTGCTAAGTCCGCGTGGCCTGTCAGGATCTAGTCCGCGCGATATCGCAATAAAATATGCGAGATATTGGCCGGGAATTATATAGACCAAAGGACTGAGTTCTTCGTCAATATGAACATCCAGCCGCAGCGGGAACGTCGCACTGGAAAGTATTTCATCTTCACTGCTTATTATGGCGAGTTCCACTTTACGCTCATTAAGACGTGCAGCCATGTCAGATATTGTTGAAAACGCCTTTCCCGGCGGTGCGATAAGAAAACATGCTTCATTTTCCATCACTGCTGCAATCGGGCCATGCAGAAAGTCCGCTGCCGAATATGCAAGCATGCCGACGTAATTCGTCTCGGCAAGCTTGAGTGCTGTCTCAAGCGCCGTGCAATAGTTGAAGCCGCGCGAAATCACATATCCCTTACTCATAAAGCGATAGCGTTCTGCGCGCTTGGCCATAAAGTCCTCGATAGCGAGCGCCGAGCGCATCGCATTCGCGCACTCTAAAAGCTGCTTTCTGGCATGTTCGACATCATGCAACAGTGACGCGCTCAACAAATACAGCGCCGCAAGCGTAGAAGTATAAGTTTTTGTCGCGGCAACACCCTTTTCGGGTCCGGCATGGCACAGGATAGTGTGATCAGCTATCTGCGTAATGGTCGAGCCAGCAACATTTGTGATTGCAGCAGTTAGCGCCCCCGCCTCTTTGCAGCATTTTAAGTATTCCGCCACGTCTGTCGCCTGGCCGGACTGCGAAATTCCAATCACCAGCACGCGGTCCATCTTAAGTTTTGCATCGTATAGCGTAAATACTGACGAATCAGCAAGGCCCACAGGAATCGAATTTTTTATCTCCAGAAGGTACTTGCCGTATATTGCAGCGTGGTCGGAAGTTCCACGTGCGGCCATTATCACGAAACGAATGTCTCTGCGTTCTATCTCGGCAGCGAGACGCGCCACGCTTTCTTGTTCTTCGTCAATCAGCCGCCCAATAACGTCCGGCTGTTCGCGGATCTCATCATACATAAATGACATTTACTTTGCTCCAAACTCTGAGACTACAGACTCGTATTGCTTTATAATTTCTTGTGTCAGCGGGGAATCCGGATCAAGACCGCTGATCGTGCCCAAAGCGGCTAGCACACCTTCACTTTTGACAATCACCTGCACTTTAGGCGCGGTGCGATCTCCCGGCGGATCGAAATGCAGCCCAGCAGCGATGGCTTTGCAGAGATTTGTCGGAAACTCGCCGCATTCGCATGCGAGCTTCGCCGCGCCGACGAGCCTATCATCCGGGCTGAGTTTTCGCATCGGATCGCCGCCTACGCGCGAGACTTGATCGCCCAGCGCAACATTGGCAAATCGAGCCAAAAGATCGTCTACATGAGCCCAGTGCTCCTGCGGATCGAAGCCATGCTTTGCAATCAGCGCCTTGCCGGTCTCGCCAAGAACCGCGCGCACGGCTGCGCTGACCTGCTCGTCAGCCATTGCCTGATATATATATTCATAGCCTTTGAGATAGCCAAAATAGGCAGCGGCGGCATGGCCTGCATTGTGAGCATATAGCTTGCGATCCACAAACGCCTGAAAATTGCCGCTCGGCTCGACTCCGACAATCTCCGGAAACTCGCCCTTTATGCCTGCCTTAGATACCGGAAGGTGCTTATACGGCTCGACAATAATGAGCAGCGGGTCTTCGCTCTTTTGCTCTGCTGTCATTACAGGAACCATTCGACCGACAACGCTCTCGACAAATCCAATTTTCTCTTCGAGATAAGCGTGATATTTTTCAGGCAGTGCTTTGGCCACTTCGCCCTTTAGAAACGGCCCCATGTTCTGCAAATTCTCACAGATGATGATATTGATCGGCGTTTCAACGCCTGCATCTGCACGAGCTTTAACCCCGGCGGCAATCGTCGGAGCAATTAGCGGCAGTACGTTCACGCCTACTGCGGTACACATAATATCGGCAGTGCGCACCTCCTCAGCAACTGCAGGCACGTCAAGCCCACTGACTGCGCGCACATTTTTGACTATGATAGTCTCCGGGTTTTCCTGTGCGTATCGAATCGGATAGGAGTGCCGCTCGTTGAACTGCTTCACCAAATCGGCCATAACATCCACAAACACAACTTCAAAACCTGACTCGCTGAACAATTGTCCTGCAAACCCGCGGCCAATATTGCCGCCACCAAACTGAATCGCCTTACGCAAAACTATTCCTCCCACTTAAATGGTATATGTAGATAATCATCAAGATTACAGAATTTATATGTTCAATCACCGACATCTGCTGCTGCGCACATAAAATTGCCGTAAACTGATTTTAGATGGATCTATCTCTCTATTTCATTGTTACGACAGTTGCGCCGGAACCACCTTCGGACGGCTCGCCGAGTCTGTATGACTGCACACCCGGATGGTTCTTTAAAAGCTCCCAGACGACTTGACGCAGCGCACCGGTTCCCTTGCCGTGCACGATCCTAAGATTGCGCATTCCGGCGGCCATTGCGTCGTCAATATATTTGTCAACTTCAATAAGCGCCGCCTCTGCGCGCATGCCGCGAACATGTATCTCGGGCTCAAACTCTCGCGCTTTCTCAAGCGCCATTTTGGACTCATTGGACTGCGGCCGAACTTCTTTGGCCACACCCTTTGCCTTGCGCAGCGCAGAAATCGGAACGTTGACGCGCATCGCACCGATCAATACGACAACCTTACCGTCCACAGGCCCCTCGGCAATAACACCGTCTTGATTGACGTTAGCAATTCGCACGGGCATGCCCGGGCTTAGGTCAGTGTCGCGAGACAATCGCTCATCTTCAGGCTCTTTAGCAGGCGGTACGGCAGTGCGCACTTCAAATTGCTCTATAAGGCTCTCAGCTTTTTTCTTGAGATCCTGGGCACGCTTCGAATCTTTCTTTTGCGCTGAAAGCTGCTCTAGGGTATTATCGAGCTTGCGCTGATACGCTTCGAGCATTGATTGTGCCCTCTCACGGGCCTTATCTTCAACACGTCCGCGCGCTGACTCAAGCTGCGCAAGTTGCTCTTCGTAGCGACGTCGAACGGCATCAGCGTCAGATACTATTCTCTGAGCGTCGATTCTATCTTTTGCCGCGGCGCGATGCGTCTCTTCGAGCTTGCGAATTAAGTCATCGGCCACTGCGGTCTCACTGCCGAGGCTCGCTTTCGCCTCAAGAATTATCGACTGATCCAACCCAAGCCTGCCTGCGATTGCAAACGCATTGCTTGCACCGGGCAAGCCGACCTGCAGGCGATAGGTCGGACGAAGTGTCTCAGGATCGAATTCGACACGCGCATTTTGAATATCCTCACGTTGATACGCGAATTCTTTAAGTTCGCCATAGTGAGTTGTTGCAACAATTTTTGCGCCGCGCTGAAGTAAAAAGTCGAGGATCGCCTTTGCCAGTGCCGCGCCCTCAGCCGGATCGGTTCCCGCACCGATTTCGTCGAAAAGTACAAGCGAATTGCCACCCTTGCGAGACGTATTTCCCCCAACACTGCGTGTAATTCGCACGATATTGTTCATATGCGAGGAAAATGTCGATAACGATTGCTCTATGCTCTGCTCATCGCCTATGTCGGCAAATATTTTATCAAACACGGCAAGTTCAGTGCCCGGTTCGGCAGGGATATGCATTCCACTTGCACCCATTAGCGCAAACAGACCGATAGTCTTTAGACTCACGGTTTTGCCGCCGGTATTGGGGCCGGTGATTAAAATCGCATTGAAGTCCTTTCCAAGCGTGACGTCGATTGGCACGACCTCGCCTCCGAGCAAAGGATGGCGGCCCGATATAATATCTATTCGACCAGCGTCGTTTAAAATAGGCTCGGTCGAACCTTGAGCTATGCTCAATTTGGCGCGCGCTGCTATGGCATCGACAATGCCTACGACATTGAGCGTAGCAAGAATTTGCTCGCTGGCCTCGCCGATCTTGGCAGTAAGCGCAGCCAGAACTTTCTCTATTTCATCGCGCTCTTTTACGGCGAGCTGCTTGCGCCGGTTGCCAAGTTCGACTACAGCGGAAGGCTCTACAAAGAGCGTCGCACCGGATGCGCTGGAATCGTGAACGATGCCCGGCACTACCCCTTTATATTCGGCCTTGACCGGTATGCAGTATCTATCGCTTCGGATGGTGATTACGGGCTCTTGGATGGCGGTGCGATACTGGCTGGACTGGATAAAAGTGTGCATTTTTTCAGTCAGGCGCGAATGCGCGACGCGCAATTCAGAACGCACTCGCGCAAGAGTCGCACTAGCCGAGTCCAACACCTCGCCTGAAGATGAAATCGCCTTAGAAATCGAATCTTCTATCGACTTAAACTGCTCAATCTCGCCGCCCAAGTCACCCAAAATGACATACTTGGGTTTGAGCTTGTTTAGAAACACCCCGAGGCGTGCAGAGGCCTGCAGCGTGCCGAGAATCGACAGCAGTTCGTGCGGCTGGAGCAGGGCTTCGATACCCGCGCGCTCGACTTGATGCCGAACATCCTCAATTCCACCGAGGGGAATATTTCCCTCGTATTGTAAAATTGCGCGCGCCTCGGAAGTCTCGCTCTGTTTTCGCCGTGCCGTTTCAAGATCGGTGGTAGGGTACGAAAGACCGGCGACCTCTCGCCCAATTGCGCAGGCCGCCTGGTCTTGAAGCTTCGATATCACCTTCTCGAACTCAAGAACTCTGAGGGTATGTTCCTCCATGATCAAGAAGATTATAGCACGGCGAGAGATCGCTGTCAGCTTTCAGCATCTACTCCAATCCAGACTCGCATGACACGCCCTCAAGCATTGCGCCTATTTCTTCGACGGATTCTGCAATTATTGAGACGGCCGTATCAAGTTCGGATTCGGATATAATTAAAGGCGGCTCGACTCGGACAACCTTCGGGTTATTGAGACTGTATGCCGCGAGAAGGTCGCGCCGACCGCAACTTGCAATAACAAGCGCCGCGATGTCGTCTTCTGCAAATTCGATTCCCGCAAGCAGTCCCTTGCCACGCACTTCTTTTATCATCCACGGATAGCGCTTTTGCACCTCTTGAAGACGAGCAAGCAGTTTATCGCCAAGAACTCTCGACCGTTCGACAACGCCGTCTTCGATTGTTGTCTTTATCGCCGCAATAATTGCAGCGCATGCGAGCGGGTTGCCGCCGAATGTGGTCGAATGCAGATAAGGGTTCTTGCCAAACATCGAATCCCATATATCGGCATTGGCTGAAAATGCCCCAACCGGCATCACGCCGCCGCCCAGCGCCTTGGCCATTGTCACAATATCCGGCTGCACTGCATAGTGCTCACTCGCATACATCTTTCCAGTGCGACCAAAGGCAGTGCGCACTTCGTCGAATATAAGCAAAGTGCCATTGGCGTCGCATATCTCGCGCACTTTTGCAAAGTAATCGTCCGGCGCGATTATCACCCCACCCTCGCCCTGAACTACTTCAAGAATTACGGCGGCAGTGCGTTCGCTGATTGCATCGGACAGTGAATCGGCATCACCAAACTTAACATGCTTTGTCTCGGGAAGCAGCGGCTCAAATCCCTGCTTATAGACATCCCTGCCGGATACTGATAAACTGCCAAAGCTCTTGCCATGAAAGCCATTTATTGCGCCAATGAACTCCGGTCTGCCGGTATGCTTGCGCGCAGCTTTCAACGCGCCTTCTACTGCCTCTGTCCCCGAATTGCATAAAAACGAATAATTGATATCGCCCGGCAAAATGCTCGCAAGCAACTCGCACGCGTCGCCAAGCTCGGTTGACATAAAAAAGTGGCTTTTTAGCGCCTCATTTTCAAGCTGGGTTTTGACTGCCTCTACGACTTTTGGGTTTAGATGACCAAGGCTAAACGCGCCGTAGCCACCAACACAGTCAAGAAACTTTCTGCCGGACACATCCCAAATATAGCAGCCTTTCGCACGTTCTTCAGGAATATGAAAACCACTGAAGCTGAGTATGTTCGCAATCCCCGGACTGACATATCGCCTATATTTCTCGGTCGTTTGCTCGCTTAATCTCTCGACCGCTGCTTCATCTAACGCCATTAAGTCCTCCATAACGAAAATACCGCCCGCTTGATATGCGGACGGCACTATAATACATCCTACGGGCCAACCAATTCAAGCCAATACAATTAGCCGCAATCTAGTATTCATACACAGTCGTGCTACCCGCTCACACGGCCCGGACGTTCATGCACCGGGTAATTGCCCCATACCAGACCGTATTTTGCTTTTGGGTCGTGTGCGCTCATCAGTATTTTGACGTATTGCGCGCGCTCGAACGCATATGGATCGGCGACTTTGCTCCGGCTGAGTGTGCCGCGAAAGTCCTCAATAGTTTCGTAGCCTTTTTCGTCCATCCATTCGCTAAGCGACAAATTCATCGCCGCGATGTGACCTATGCCGTTGCGGTATATTGTCGAAACCACCTGAGTCACTTGAGCACCCGCCAAAAGGTGGCGAATTACGTCTTTGCCAGTGTGGATACCAGTGCTGGCGGCCAACTCAACGTCAAGCGCCCCCGACAATGTGGCAATCCAACGCAGCGGAAGCTTCGTCTCCTCCGGTTCACTAAATGCCAAGTTTATCTCCAGTTCCTCTTTGGCAGGATTTATGGTCGGCTGGTAAAAGCGATTGAATATTACAATTGCGTCGATTTTCGTCTTTTGCAGGCGCATTGCGAAATTTGCCACTGACGTATACCACGGACTCAGCTTAACCGCCACTGGAATTGACACGCTCGACTTCACTTCCGCAACGACATCCAGAGATTGCTCCTCGATTTGGTCGGCGGTTTTGTTTGGGTTGGTTTCGATAGAGTATATATTCAACTCCAAACCATTACAACCGGCGTTTTCAAGCTGTTTTGCATATTCGACCCACTTGCCCATAGACGTCGCATTCAAACTGCCGAACAAAGGAAATTTCACAGCACGACGCCCTTTTTCCACCCACATAATG
>JAEWSK010000220.1 GCA_023398345.1 Armatimonadota bacterium
ACTCTAGCCTCGCGACAAATCTGCAAAGGCTGCGTTTCTTGCGCGATGCGAACGGTGATCTCATTGTGTCCGGTGCGAATTGCTTCGTGCGCATCAAAAGACGCGTCATTTTGCATTGGCAACTCGATGCCGTTAATTGTTACTGTCGCTCCGGCAGCGAGATCATGAAATTCAACACATGCACCGCTCAGCGGGGAGTCTTGATCAATTTCAAATGTTTGGCTGTAATCCCAGCCGGTGCCAAAATTGCGGGATTGCCAGATTTTGCTCAATGATAATGTTTGTTTCATCGTTTTTGCTAACCTCGCTACAGAGTATACCAGGACAATAAAAATATGGAAACACGTATAATTGTCAGTTGACATGTTCGTATATCGAGGATAATCTTGGAATGTAACACTCTTGCTGGGGGGAGCCGGAGGCAATGGGTTTTCGTTTATATGTGCGTAAGCCATTGCAGCGTCGTTGACGGCAATCTCTGTAAGCAAGTTTTTTTCGTGCCCACGCGATTTAGCGTTACCCTCAAATCTTTCCATAAGGGGCTCTGCCCCTTAACCTCGCTGGGTACCTCAGTTTACTTGCAAAGTATAGAGACAGAGTCTTTTTGTAGAGATTGGGGCAAAGCCCTCGAATAGTTTTTTTCATAAATCCGACATGCCGGCTGACGCATTGACGCGACAGTGCGGCTGAACTATAATGACCCCATCAATTTGTGCGATATTTCGCCTCGGACGTCGGAATTATGGAGGACAGACCCTTGCGTACACGAATTGTCGTTCTGCTCATCACTTGCTTAATGATTTGCTGCGCACCCGCGATGTGTCAGGATAATGCGGCCGCGCCTGCTGTCGAGTCTGCTCCGGCCAATGCCGCCGCAACTCCCGTGGAAGCTGCGCCTGTTGCGCCGGCTGTTCCGATAGTGCCGACAGCGCCTGTCGAGACAATTCAGCCGGTCGTCACGCCATCGGTTCAGGAGATAACGCCGGACACGAATATTTTTCGCCGGACTCCCAAGATCGACGGCATAGTCGACGACGGCGAGTGGGATACGTTTTACACCTACTCTAGCGACGGCCTTGACATTACAACTTATGCCGACTGGGATTCCGATAACCTCTATGTTGCGGCCAAGTCCAATAAGCCCGTTGATCTGCTGGCGCTGTTGGATGCGTATAACGACGGCTGGTATAACGGCGAGGACAACTTTGAGTTTCGCGCACTGCGAGCCGAGAACAATACACTTAAGCTCATAGTCAATCGCTATGACTCCAAGCGCACAAGGACGCCCGCTGCATCGCCCGTGACATTAGACGAAGCCGCGCTGGTAGAGGTTAAGAGCAGCGTAAATGACGGAGCAACGTCAATTGAGATGCGAATACCCGCTGCGCTAGTGCATAAGTTCAAACTCGGACGGGATCGCAAGATTGGCCTATTGATATCTGCCAGAACAGGCTCGGACGAGGCAAGCTGGGTCGCATCCGGCGCACCTGGCGACACAAAAGAGTCCACTCTTGTTACAAAGAAGATGGCTTCTCTCAAACCGTTGGATCTTGGGTTTGATCTTCGCGATGAGAAAATTGCTCGCGGAGAGGAGCTTGTGGGCAAATTCCATCTGACCAACATCGGCGCGGAAACCGTTGATGTTCGCAGTTTTTTGATAGCCGGCGAGGGCAAAGCAGGTGCCTACATGAGCAGCCAGAAAGTGCGAATGGAAGGCCTTGTGCCCAAAAAGCATATCAGCCATGGCGTTGTCTCTGTGATTCCCAGTGATATGCCGCTTGGATGCTGGGCTGTCGGAGCGGAGATCGATTCTGCTGACAGCAAACTCGGTGGCGCGCTTGTAAGTTTTGAAGTGGTGGAGCCGTTTGATGTCGAACTGAGACTCCCCGACAAACCCGTTAAGTCGAGCGTAAAAGATGTGACGGTTGCTGTTGCAATTACAAACAACAGGCGAGGCAGCGTCCGCGGCGAGACAAAAATCACTATGCCAAGCGGTTGGGAGCTTTGGAAGAATGCCGACAAACGCGAATTTCACGCTGTGGGAGAGGGCATTACCAGCGTCTCGTTTAAGTCTTCACCGCCGCTAGGCGCGCTGGGCAATATTCCCGTAAAAGTAGAAGTGACAATAGACGGCAAAACCGTCATCGCCGAAGGCAGCTTTACGATGACCAGCCAATAGATCACATGGCACGAGGTTAGTTTGGGTTTTGCCCCAATTTCCACCAGAGACTCTGTCTGGTGACTCTGCAAGGAAACTTAGTTTTCTTGACAGTCAGACTTGTAAATTGCTACACCCTATTTAGGGTGTAGCAATTTACGCATATGGGGTCTGGGGACTGAGTCCCCGGCGGGGGTTAAGGGGCAGCGCCCCTTATGGAAATTAAGCTAGAACTCGCGCTCAATCATAAATCGTGCCCAAGATCCCAGCAAAGTTTTATAGGATGTCTCAGGGAGCACGTCGAGTTCGGGCAGCGCTCGCTGAATATGTTCCAACGCAAGGTCGGCAGTTTTCTGAACGGCCCCCAGCGACACCATTAAGTCAGTTGCCTTTGCTACATCAAAGTCGGAAGCCTCACGGTTGCCCAGCACAGACAGAAGAAACTTGCGCTCTTCCGGAGTTGCCGATTGAAGCGCAAAGAACACGACGGTAGTTTTTTTGCCCTCGCGAACGTCCGAGCCGATAGGTTTTCCGAGTTGGGCTTCTTTGCCCATCAATCCGAGAATATCGTCCTGAAGCTGGAAAGCCGTGCCGCACTGGCTGGCAAATCGCGTTAGAGCCGACACATACGGATGGTTCTCATCTGAGCTGTTCAAGCCGATCATCGCGCCGGATCGGGCTGCAAATTCATAGAGCACGCCCGTCTTCATCCAAAGCATAAATACGATATCGTCCTTGGTCAATTGCTCAATGGGCGTTCGAGAGTATTTCACATCAAGGGTTTCGCCCTCTATGAGGGTGTTCACGACGTAACTCTCAAGATGATATATTATGTCAATCATGACTTTCGGATCGACCCCGCGGTCTTTTGCGCACTCGCAAAAAAGGCTGATCGTCCATCCGTGCTGAGAGTCGCCGGTGAGCACGGATATGTCGCGTCCATATTCGCGCGCGCGCCGCTCGCTGTAGCCTAGATTTTCAGATGCGTATTTTTCAGCGAGCTTGTGAACGGTCGGCCCACCACGCCGCAGATCGTCGTTATCAATAAGATCATCATGGACGAGCGTCCATGTATGAAAAAGTTCGACTCCAGCCGCTGCGGGCAGCGCAGACTGTTCATCGCCTCCGACCGCACCGCATGACCACATCAGCACCGCCGGTCTCAGCCTTTTTGCGCTGCGTTCCAGATACGCAAACACCGCGTCCTGCAGATCCTGCGGCTTGAACCATTCTCTAAACCGCGGTTGAAGAAAATAACTGGTAACGAGCCGCTCGCGCGCGCTCAGCGCTTCCATAAGATCAACAGACAACAATAAAACCTCCGAATATGAAAAGCCGTATACTACCGCCAAATCATACCCAAGCGATTGGCCATTGTCAACGCCGCATTGACATTATATGCAATTGGGCTGTATAAGAAGTGGGTCTAAAATGGAGTAGGGGATATTGATTTTACGCGCATGGAGCAATTGCGAGAACATAATATAACGCTTTGTGGCGAGCATATTGTGCTGCGGCCAATGACGGAGCGCGACTGGAATATCGTCCAGAAGTGGGAGACCGACCCGGACGTGCTCTATTACTTCGACAGCGGTTGGGTGGATGAGCGCGAGCTTGAAACGACCCAGATGATCTATCGCGGCGTCTCGCAAGCGGCATTTGTGTTCATAGTGGAGTTGCAAACACGGCCGATAGGGGTCTGCTGGCTGCAAAGGATGAATCTTCATCGCTTGCTTGAGAAAATGCCTGATAAAGACTTGCGGCGCATAGATTTGGCGATAGGCGAGAAAGAACTTTGGGGTCATGGACTGGGCACTGAGATGATCGGCATATTAACTAAGTTCGGCTTTGAAACTGAGAAATGCGATGCAATATTCGGCTGCTCTATAGGCGACTACAACCCCCGCAGCCGCCGCTCATTTGAAAAAAACGGCTATTCCCTCTTTGCTGAAAACATTCAACCCGAAGGCAACAAGGCCAAAATAGAGTTCGATTTAATACTGACGCGCAAGAACTATCTTTGCCTCACTGCCCAGACTCATCGAACCAAAGCTTGATTTCAATATTTGCATTTTCGGGTGAGTCTGATCCATGAATTAGGTTCTCGCGCATGCTCGTAGTTAAATCGCCGCGGATAGTGCCGGGCGCAGCGTTTAATGGGTTGGTCGCGCCCATCATATTGCGCATCAATTGGATTGCGTTCTCGCCCTCTACGACCATCGCTACAACCGGCCCGGATGTTATAAATTCAACTGTCGGTTCAAAAAAGTCTTTGCCTCTATGCACAGCATAGTGCTGTTCGGCAAGCTCGCGAGATGGCGTGAGCATTTTTAATGCAATTATATCTAGCCCACGGCTTTCAATTCGCCGAATTATTTCACCCGCCAACTTTCGCCGCACCGCATCGGGCTTTATTAAGATCAGTGTTTGTTCCATTGCTCACTCCTATTGCGCGTCTGCTCACTGCGCCAAGTGAGAATATACCAGAGCAAGTAATGACCTGGCAATAGGCGGGTGCATTCATGTTCACGAAGTCTATTTTTTTGACTTCCCTCATATTGGAGCCTGCATAGCAAACTCAAAAGCAATTTCGCAGATATGACACACATCTGGGAGGGCCATATTTGCAAGAGAACTTAATTACAAAAATGCGAAATCACAAAAAAGTAGTTGACAACTAATAGTGAACATGGTAGACTAACGTCTAGTAGTGCCCATTAAAAATGAGAGGTGCATACATGACGGTAGCGAATTCAGTTGAATCCTCCCGCGCTATTTGCCGCAACCGACAAGCCCGAATAAAGACGAATGTTTTGCCACACACAAACTCTTTGAATCTCGATGAACAAGCCGACGAGATGCTCAGCCCGTTCATGACCAGAGGCTCCGGCAGCGGCATTTATTCCCAGGCCGCGCTGGATCGCAAAATGCGCAACGAACAAAAGCGCCTGCCAATGCTTGTTGAGCGCGGCATATCCAATGACATGCTGGATTGTTTGGCTGATCGGCAAGTTGAAGATATTATCGACGCAGCGGGTCTGACGGCAGTTGAGGAAATAATTTACAGACTTTATGTATCGGGCTTTAGCGGCAAGCGAATTGCGAGTGCTTTGAAAATCAAGCGCAGAACGATATACAGCCGACTTAGAACAGTGCGGCGTAAGGTGCGGGCGGCTTATAATGAAGGCATATATGCGGGCTGGTATGAAGTGTATTTGAGTGAAGTCAATCGCGGCCGCTGATTTTTTTCATCCAGACCATGCGCAAGCGGCCGGCATTATGCCGGCCGCTTGCTATTGAGCGGGAACGAGAAGGGAGGTTATGTCAGATTGGTATGAACGGTCAATGCTATGAAAGTGACAAGATAAAGGGCTATCGCGCTTCTGCATGCGAGTTTCGCAAACGAAGCGTTTTTTTTGCGGTATAACTCTACCGCTACAACAAATGGCACAAAACTAGCCACCTTTACCAAAACAAACATTGTTGTGCTATGTCGAAAACACGCCGCCATCAACGGGTTTTGCTCCACCGCACAGCCTCTAGTCACAAAGAATAGAGTCGATAACATGTCTGCAAGGCAAATTGTCACAAGTATAATGCTTTCGATGCTAATTCTCAACTTCATATGATGTCCATACCTCTGAGCTGACGTAAATAGTATATTCAAAAATCGTGCCAAGATTGCCTGTAATAAATGCCGGTTTAAGTCGCATGGGTCATATTGCAAGTCGCCATATGAGCAAGAGGCGGTTCCATCCCAGGCGTTTTTGCGCTACAATAGGATAGTCAGATGCCGAAAGTTACAGTTGTTGTGCCGGTATGCTGTTCGTCGGACGAGCAGTTTTTTTATTTCGCTAGTGCAGACTCTGCTTGATATCGGTCATTTTGACTTTTAGAATTTTTACTTTGGATTTTTGAGGGGGAGGGAAGCGATATGCTTACCGGCAGCAATCCAATTCTCATTACAGGAACCGAATCGGATGATCCGTTTGCAATTGACATTAGTGTTTTTTGCGGGCAGCTTACGGATATTGCCGATGTAATCTCTCTCAAAACGTTTGCCAACACCGAGTTTTGCCCTCGCTTTATATC
>JAEWSK010000298.1 GCA_023398345.1 Armatimonadota bacterium
CTGTTGTCGGGCAGGTGTAGTTCCACCCAATCGCCCGTCGAGTCCGTGACTTCCAGTTCTGCAGCGACCGTGGCTTTTGTAATAATCGTTGCGCGTGTGCTGGGCTGCTCTCGCACTTCCGCCCATAGGCTGCGAATAATCGCTACCGGCCCGGTTGAAGCATATGGCATAGAGTTGTCATCCAGCAGCCGTATCGAATGGCTGGGAATCCAACCGCGATAAGTGTCCCATGTCTGAACGTAATACCAGTCATTTTGGCCGCCTTCGGCAATTATGGGTTCGCCGATAAGGGCCTGAGTGACACGCTCCGAGTCTCCGTCGGCCGTTACTCGCAGTGAGGTGACATTATTTGTGACCACACCCAGTTGGCCTGCGGTGGACTTGGAGAATTTCCTAGCGGTTGGCATACCATTCCTCGCTGAAACGCTTGTGTTGCTCGTCTTCTTTGATCTTGCGCCACCATTCTTGGTTGTCTACATACCAGCGAATGGTCTCCGGCATCGCGCTCTCGAAGTCGTGAGTTCGTTTCCAACCCAATTGTAGCAGCTTAGTGGAGTCGAGGGAATAGCGGCGGTCGTGTCCCGGCCTGTCTTTGACATATTTTATGAGGCTTTCGTCCTTGCCGCTGCCTTCAATAATCATTTTTGTAATTTCGATATTTGTGCGCTCATTGCCGCCGCCTATGTTATATATCTCGCCCGGATTGCCCTTTTCAATGGCTGTCTCGATACCTGAGCAGTGGTCGAGCACATGGAGCCAATCGCGAACCTGCATTCCGTCTCCATAGACTGGCAATTGCTTGCCTTCAAGTGCATTGCTTACAAACAGCGGGACAAGCTTCTCAGGCTGCTGATACGGCCCATAGGTGTTCGATCCGCGCGTGACTATAACCGGCACGCCGTAAGTGCGATAATAGGCCCGCGCGAGCAGTTCACCACCCGCCTTGCCCGCGGAGTAAGGGCTGTTTGGAGATACGGGGTCGGTTTCCTTTGAAGAGCCTTCGGCGATGTCGCCATAGACCTCATCGGTTGAAATTTGAATAAATCTTTCGACGCCGCTTTTCTTTGCCGCTTCGACGAGTGTGAACACGCCGAGGACGTTTGTTGTAAGAACGGCTTCCGGTTCGGCAATCGAGCGGTCGACATGACTTTCGGCGGCAAAGTTGACGACAATGTCTGCGTCCGCGACTGGTTTTGCGACATCGTCGGCATTTCTAATATCGCCTTGGACAAACGAGAATCTGGCATCGTTTTTAACATCTTCGAGGTTTTCGAGATGCCCGGCATACGTCAGCGCATCAAATACGACAATGCTGTCGTCAGGATGCCGCTCGAACCAATATCTCACAAAGTTGCTTCCGATAAACCCGGCTCCGCCGGTAACAAGTAATTTACTCAAGATTTAAGCCTCAGTCTTTATATGAACTTTATATCCCAGTCGTACGGAATCTTCTCGCTGTCCCATGCCTCCCGATATTCGTCGGGTTCTTTAGGATTGTAAGGCTGGGTGGGGAAGTTGATGAGCAGCGATGGCTCGACGCCGATGGTTTTGTAGCCATGCATTGTGCCGACGGGTATCTTGAGCAAGATGGGGTTATTGTCGCCCATGCAAAACTCATTGACCTCGCCGTAGGTCGGTGAATCTTCGCGGTAGTCATATACAACCGTCTTGATCATTCCCTTTACGCACACCCAGAAGTCATCTTGCTTTTTGTGATAGTGCCATGCACGTATAACGCCCGGGTAGTTGAGCGATATGTATGACTGGCCGTATTTTTCAAAAATCTCGTCGTCGCTGCGCAGCATTTCCATTAAAAATCCGCGTTCATCCGCGTGACGCTTTAGTTGTTTGACTATAATGCCTTCTATCATTAGATTACACTGACCTCGCTGTTGTCGCCGAGCATTACCCGGTAGGCTTTTGGAGTTTTCGAGTTTTTTGATATTTTGACGTTCCTGCCGATCAGGCTGTCGGCGAGCCGACTGCCTATATCGGTAATCTGGGAGTCTTCAAGTATGATGCTGTGCTCGATCTCACTGTTGCGAAGCACGGATCTATCGTTAATCGACGTATACGGCCCCACAAATGAGTTTTCAATAACGCAATCATCGGCTATAGCCGCCGGTCCGCGCACAAGGCTTCCAATTATCTTGCTGCCTTTGCCGACCGTGACGCGCCCTTCAATATGCGAGTTGCAGTCGACTTCGCCGTCAATATCTATATGTATAGTGTCAAGTATAATTCGATTGGCTTCGAGCATGTCTTCGAGTTTGCCAGTGTCTTTCCACCATCCGGTTACAATGTGGCTGTTTACGCGATAGCCTTGATCTATAAGATACTGGATTGCGTCGGTGATCTCAAGTTCACCTCGCGCCGACGGCTGGATCGCGTGCGCGGCCCTAAAGACGTTTTTGTCGAACATATAAACGCCCACCAGCGCCAAATCTGATGGAGGGTTGGCGGGTTTCTCAATCAGTCTCACTACACGCTCGCCGTCAAGTTCGGCTACTCCGAACTCGCGCGCGTTGGGCACGTGTGCCAATAAAATTTGGGAGTTTGCGGCTGACGCGGTGTATTCCTCGACGAGCGGCTTAATGCCGTCTTTAATAAGATTGTCGCCGAGATACATTACGAATGAGTCGTCGCCGATAAAGTCCTCGGCCGTTATTACGGCATGCGCCAGACCAAGCGGAGCTTCCTGATGGATGTAGGTAATCTTAACGCCGAACTGGTCTCCATTTCCGGCGGCAGCCTTTATCTCTTCGTGAGTGTCGCCGACAATAATGCCTATGTCGGTTATTCCGGCGTCACGAATGGCCTCAATTGCATAAAACAGGATCGGCTTGTTGGCGACCGGCACGAGTTGCTTTGCGCTGGTGTGAGTGATGGGGCGAAGCCTTGTGCCTCTTCCCCCTGAAAGGATTAGTGCTTTCATACGGCCTCCATTATCCTCTCAAGACTGAGCGGATTATACCTATACATGTATTGGCATGTCAAT
>JAEWSK010000057.1 GCA_023398345.1 Armatimonadota bacterium
CCCATCGAACTGCGGAAAATCTCGATATATTTCTGCTTGCAAACTATGCCGATGAGGAGCGCGAGGTGCGAATATCCATCAGGTGCGACGGCTCGCCTCATATGCTCAATCTCGAAACTGGCGAGTGCACTGCGCTTCCAAATTGCACCCAGCAGGGCAATCGGACAATACTGCTTCATCGCTTTGATCGGTATGGATCACTTGTGATGGCGTTCAACAACGAGCCGGCATTTGCCGTTGCGCTCGCAATGGCCGAACAAGGACAAGAAATAGCTATATCAGACGAATGGGAGTTTGTGCCGGAACAGCTAAATTGTCTAAGTTTGCCCATTTGGAACTTTAACACAGTTATACAGGCCGATGATGAACTGCAAGATTATACAGCTTCGTTTGATGTCGAATTTATACCGGAAAAACTTTTACTTGTCTTTCAAGAAAGCAAGAGCCTGCAAGTGGGCAAAAACGTCAAAATATCGGTAAATGACAGCGAAGTCACGCCGACAGGATCATGGACAGTCGATATAGCAATGAAGACATTCGATGTGTCTAGTTCTATACATGTAGGATTAAATTCAGTAAGAATGACCATTACGCAAGAGTGTTCGGCAGAAAATCACGCGCAGACGCCTATAAAACCGAAATTGCTTGGGGCATTTTCAATTGGCGAAAACGGTTCTACGCTGCAAATGCCAAAAAAGTATATGCGCAGCGGTTCATGGACAGACCAGGGCTATCCGTATTACTCCGGCTCCGCCGCCTATCGACAAACTATATTTGTCCCCGAGTTCGCGCGCGGCCAAAAGATCATACTGCGTGCTGATAGACCGGCGGACTCATTGGAGTTTGTCATAAACGGAAGGCTTGCCGGTCTTCGGGCATGGGCGCCATATGAAATTGACATTACTTCTTTTGTCGCACCCGGCCCCAACACAATCGAGCTTCGTATCACCAATAGCTTGGCAAATATTATGAAGTCCGAGCCGCGCCCGTCCGGTCTGCTCGGCGGCATACGCGCATTCCTCGCATAGTAACAACTCTCAAATTCGCATTTTCGTGCCTGATCGTCACATTGTTTACTCACTTTGCCCGCAGGGTAGTAATATGCCGAGAAAGCGATTGGCTTTCGCGCATACTATGGGGGTGACTAGTTATGACGAAAAGGAACCGAGCAGCAGTTGCTCTTGCGACGGCGCTGGCACTGATGTTGGCAATATCGGCGGTTGCTTTTGCTGCATCGTGCCCAAGCGGGTCAAACCAATCGGGGATAGGTGCTGGAGTAACTCCATCAGCACAAGCCTCATCTGTTTCAAACGACGCATGGATCTACACAAGTAAGTTCCAAACGTCAACTCCGAAGCTTACTGAAGGCTCTGTCCAGCTTAAGGCAATTAAAGGCGCAAAGCTGTCGAATGATCGTGCGGACGTCACTGCCCGGTTTAGATGGGACAACGCAAATTACGTTGTGCATGTGGTTTGCATGTATCCTATTTCGGGTCAGGACTTCCCTGGACACGGCCCTGTGCAATTTATGCGACCAGTCCTCGGATCAACCGATCTCGGCACGCTCGGGCTGCCTGAAACGCATGCGCATGTGGCTGTCTATGGCAGGTCGTCGATCAGCCGAAACGGAAAGCTGTTGGTGGACAATCAGCCGACCGTCGTACTTGTGACAAAAGCTATCCACAACAGCGATCAGCAGTTGCAATCTTCACCAAATGAAGATCGAAATGAGATACAGTTGATCGTTCCTGGACCACTTGATGGGCAAAAGTTCGTCAAACCATTCCCGAACGGCTACTTCTACATCTACTGGCCGGATGTGAAATTGACGATGAGCAGCAAAATGAAACCGACACCTATGATGTCGACAAGCCCGTCAAAAATCGGCAGAGGCCCGGCATTGCCGAAAGTCGGCACACAGACAGCGCGCGGTTCAATCAACATATCTTTGACCAACACAGGAATAAAAAAGAGTGTCGGTCGAATACCCAGCGGGCTTTACAACGTCACCGTCACAAACAACTCATCCAGGCGGCGAGGGCTGGTGATGAGCGGTGCTGACTTGTGCTGCACATTCTACACAAGATTTTCTAAGCTCATACCCGTTGGCGGAACACAGACATTCAGATGGTATTTCGCACCGGGAAAGACACAAATAAGAGACTTTTTGAGTGGATACAAAACGAGGACTTCTTATACCGACGTGAAATACGGCAAACACTCTTCGTCAATAGTATTCGAGTAGCAAAAAACTCATAGCATAAAGAAAGAGATCTGCTTTTCATTGCCATACAAAAGCAGATCTCTTCTTTTTTATATACTTGGGCTGATGCTGCGAAGACCGCGCAAGAGTTCGACCTCGCCGGTGGTGAGACCGAACTGACGGGCGGCATCTACTGCCGACTCATTGGAATCGATTATATCGCATGAATTTGGCGCAAACGTCAGAGAGGCCGATTCTATGGGCGATGTCGGACATGGTGTCGGAACAGATATTGTTTGCATTGCCGCGATGCGATGCTCGGCTTCGGCAAGCGCCAGTTCGATTCTTGAAACGCACTCGTCGGCAGCAGCCTGAAGATCGCTCATCATACGCGCCGCGCTATCTTCGAGCACTTTCAAATCGGTCGGTGAAAGCGGCATTTCTTTATTGTGCGAGACTTTCCCGGCCTTAAGCATCCATTTTATGCCGACAAACGCCGCGTATCCCATCCCAATCAGAGTCAGTATCGAAAATAATATCTCCATATCACCTACACCATTACATCCAGACCATTGTCGTCGTTAAAATCATCGGACTCATCCGAGTCCTGAAAATGAGCATGGCGCTCCATCTGTCTGCGCCTGCGTTCGCGCTCTTGCAAAAGCCTCGACCTGCGAAGGCTATCCGCACCATCCACCTTAATTGGCTGTATGGGATTTGCGAATGTCTCGGCATCCGACGACCTCGCAGTCGAACCGGCCAAGTTCGTGATGTCAGTCCCCATAGACTTCACCCCCGATCTCGCTGTAAGAAACCAAGGCAAAACTCAATCGCAAAAAGTCAAAAAAACTATTTCTGGCTTCTCTACTTTATGACTTTCACGATTGCATTTTCCATTTTTTCTATGCCACGAGAGCGTATGAAAGCGAGGTGCGGGATAATTTGGCAAATAGCGATAGTATCGCCTTTGTATGTATTTGGCAGACACGTGACTCCGTCACGCCCAGCACCGCCGCAATCTCTTTCTGGGTCAGATTATCATAATAGTAAAGCGCAACAACAGTGCGCTCGCGCTCGGAAAGTTCTTCTATAGCCCGTCCAAGATGCCTTTTTTGATCCGCCCGTTCTGCTCTGGATGCCGGGTCGTTTTCACTGTTGTCGTCGCTAAGCGCGCAGACGTCTCCTCCGGTGGCGATTACTTCGTCCAATGAAAGCAGCGCCGACTGCCCCACGTCCATCAGCATCTTTTCAAGTTCGCCTACTGAAATATCGAGATAGTCCGCAACTTCGGCATCGTTTGGAGAGCGTCCGAAGCGCATTTCAAGACATGCATAAGCATCCCGCAACTGTGTCTCGCGCTTGCGAACCGACCGTGGAGTCCAGTCGAGTTGACGAATAACATCAATGACCTCGCCACGAATTCGACATAGAGCATAGGTCTCAAACTTTACGTTGCGGTCTATGTCATATTTTTCAATAGCATCGATTAGACCGATAACTGCATGTCCAAGCAGATCCTCATAGCCAAGAGCACCGGATGGGTTGAGGTTAAGCCTATCGACCGCATATTTGGCAAGATAGGCATACTCAGATATAAGCTGCTCCCTGGCTTGCTCACTGCCATTGTTCTTTAGATCACGCCATAACTTAGTCCGTAGATCCATAGCTTATCGCCTCTACTCCTCCGCTCCCGCCGCGCACTTATTGCCGCTATTTTCACCGGCAGATTGCGCAGTTCCGGGTTCAGGAGCGCGTTGCATTCCTTCGACGCTCATTGACAATATTCCGGCCAGCCAATTTATCACTATCCAAGAGATGCTAAATGTCACAAATGCCTTGCCCACCGCCCAGATCAGCTCTTCGCCGACTGCCAGCGATTGAACGCAGACAACTAAAAACACCGCGAGACTCAAAAACAAACTGATTGTCTTCAATACTGCTTTGAGCGGCATGTCAGACTAAACCCCCGCCGTCCCTACGGCCAACTGCAAATTTTCATGCCTGCGCGCCCTATCAGAAACCTTTATGGCGATTCTTCGCAACCACGATGCCGCCGGGGCATGTGATGCAGTTACGGCGAGCGGGCGCTGACGCTGTATTGCACGCCCGACCGACGAGTCATAGGGCACATATTCATATCGAGCAAAACTTCTAGCCAAAAACCGTCGACAAATGCCGTCCAGCCCATCGGCCACGGCCCCTGCCTGCGCAGGATTTGCGCAGCAGTTGGCAACAAGAGTGATCTGAGACTCAGGCACAGTGGACATCAACACTTTTATTGCCGCGTATGTGTCTGTTATCGACGTAGGCTCAGGCGTTGTGACCATAATCACCTCATCGGCCAATGTGAGCAGCGATACAATCGTGTCATCGATGCCCGGCGCGGTGTCTATTACTATGATGTCGCCGTCATTTGCTGACCCTATTATTGCGTTCAATACTTCGCGGCTGTCGGGGCCATTTATATTTGCCAAAGCTTCCAGGCCGGAACCGGACGAAAGAAGTTTTACTCCTTCTGCGCACTCGACCCAGGCATCTTCAATATCGACGCTGCCGTCAAGAACATGCTCAAGATTGTGCGTCGGCGCTACGCCTAGCAGCACTTCAGCGTTAGACAGCCCAAAATCGGCGTCAACCAATCGAACACTGCGACCTGATCTTGCAAGCAGCACGGCAAGATTAACCGCCACACTCGTCTTGCCCACCCCACCCTTGCCGCTGGTTACGGCAATTGTGTAGACTTTCGGCGCGCGTGACTTATAGCGGCTGAATGTGGTTCGGTCTCGAACCAAGCTTCTCAAAACTTCGGCTTGGTCGATCACTGCCCCACCTCCGTCACAAAACGAGCAATTACACCCGCGTCGGCAAATTCAATATCTTGAGGCACGTTCTGTCCGGCGGTCAAGCATGAAATACCGAGTCCGGTTTTTATCGGCAGATTGACTAAAGCGCCGCAGTCGAAAGACTCATCGAGCTTGGTTACAACAAGACCGGTCGGCGAGAGCGCCGAAAATTTCTCTATAACTTCTCTTTGAATGCTGACTCCTAAAGAGGCTGCGACGCAAAGATAAGTGTCTGTAGGACATGCGGCCCCGACGAAGTCTCTAAGCTCCGTCAAATGATCCACGCTGCGCTGGCTACGCCCTACTGTGTCGATCAAAACAACGTCTTTGTCGCGATGTTTTTCGACGCCGGATGCAACTTCATCGGGTGACATTGCAATCTCAAGTGGCAATCCCATAATTCGAGCATAAGTGCGAAGCTGTTCGACCGCGCCGATCCTATACGTATCGGCAGTAACTAACGCGACTTTCTTCCCTTGTTCCAAAGCAAAGCGAGCGGCGAGCTTGGCAAGGGTTGTCGTTTTACCGACTCCAGTCGGACCGACAAGCGCAATCACGCGGTGGCCGTCGAGAGTCGGCGGAGCAACAAACGCCTGCATTTTTGCAGCAAGCGCTGATGCAAGTTCCATTGGATTATCAATGGCGGCTAAATCAGCAAGCACACCGCGCACAATATCTTCATCGACGCCCAACCGCTCAAGTAGAGGCGTCGACAATGAAGAAGTATCTCCACGCGAGGAAAGCAGCCTCTCTACGACGACTTCAAGATTTTTCAGATCAGACTTGAGCTGCCTAATGTCCGTATCGGGGTTTGCAACGGCCGTATTTGTCGCACATGCGCTTGTTGCCATGCTTGCATAGGCTTTGACGGCAGTGGGAGCCGCCGCGGGCATCGCCACGACTTGCTCTTGTTTTGGCACCTGAGGGACAGAGTCGTCTATGGCGGCCATCAACTCCACGCGAGCACCGCCGCCCAGACCCAACACGCCTCCGGACTTAACATGCTTACAGTTTAATACCACAGCCTCTTCACCCAACTCAGCACGAGCCAGCGCAAGAGCTTCCTGCATAGTCGCAGCTTCAAAAGTCTTAATTCGCATTGCTTGCAGTCACCATTCCTTGTTCCAATGTAACGAGCCCTATCGACTCGATGTTTACGTCAGGCGCAATCTCGGCATATGACAACGCCGCAACCGATGGGAAACTTTGCTCGATCAGGTGGCGAATGTGCAGCCTGATTCTCGGTGAGCAAAGTGCGATAGGCTCATGCCCGCGTTGGGCGAGATGCTCGACCTGGTCGCGAATACCTCGTAGCAATTCCCGTACCCGGTTTGGATCGAGAATTAGTCGAATGCCCAATTCTGTCTGTCGGACATTGTCCACTATCATTTGCTCCACACTTGGATGGAAGCTAAATGCGGTCAATTTGCCGTCGCTACCGACGTATTTGCTGCATATTGCAAGACTGAGGCGCTGGCGGACATATTCAGTAAGAATATCCGTATCCTTTGTAGATGGCGCATAGTCGGCAAGCGCTTCAAGTATAGTGACAATGTCCTTAACCGGAACACGCTCACGCAATAGATTTTGAAGCACTTTCTGCACGCTTCCGATGCTGAGAATCTCTGGAATAAGCTCGCCGATAACTGCGGGCGCTTCTTGTTTCGCAGCATCGATTATTTGCTGCGTCTCCTGGCGGGTAAGCAGGTCTGCCGCATGCTTGCGCACGATCTCCGTCAGATGCGTGACCAGCACAGTTGCCGCCTCGACCACCGTATAGCCCGCAACTTCTGCAAACATCTTCTGACCATCTGGAATCCATGTCGCAGGAAGGCCAAACGCAGGCTCGGTTGTGTCGATACCCGTGAGCTTATCTGTCGCACCGCCGGGATTCATTGCAAGATACTGTTCGGGGAAAACTTCCCCACGTGCGGTTTCTATTCCGCGGAGTTTGACCACATATTCGTTTGCGCCGAGTTGAACATTATCTCGAACGCGAATTGCCGGAACCAATACTCCCATATCCATTGCGGCCTGCCGGCGAATGGCGGTGATGCGGTCGAGAAGATCTCCGCCCTGCTTGGGATCAGCCAGAGGAATCAGGCCGTAACCAACTTCGAGCATCAGCGCATCCACGCCGAGCAAATCCGTCATTAATTCCGGCGACTTGGGCGCTTCAGGCTGTTTGGATTTGGCATTGGCGGACTTTTCGGCATCTTTTTCAGACTGCGACATTAAATGTGAGGCAAGCCACACACCCATCGACGCGAAAAACAGCGGAATCTTAGGCATCCCAGGAACTAATACAAGGGCGCCCAGCACTACTGCGGTCACAGAAAGCGCCTTTGGCTTGGATAAAACTTGGCTGACGAGTTCAAAGCCTAAACTTCTCTCTCCGCCGTTTTTTGTGACCATAATACCGGTCGCTGTCGATATGAGAAGCGCGGGAATCTGCGTAACGAGGCCTTCACCTATAGTCAGCAGCGTGTAGGTCTGCAGCGCGTCAGTGAGACTCATTCCTCTCTGCGCGACGCCGACAGCAAAACCGCCAATGACGTTTACAATAATCATAATAATCGCGGCAATTGCGTCACCGCGCACGAATTTGCTAGCGCCGTCCATCGCCCCGTAAAAGTCAGCTTCGCGGGCGACATCTTTGCGACGATGCTTTGCTTCAGCGTCATCTATAATACCGGCGCTGAGGTCAGCGTCTATAGCCATCTGCTTGCCCGGCATAGCGTCGAGCGTGAACCTCGCAGCAACCTCTGCTACTCTGCCCGCACCGTTTGTTATAACAACAAACTGTATGATTATGAGAATCGCAAACACAACGAGGCCGACGACGTAATTTCCGCCTACTACGACAGAGCCAAACGCGGATATGACCGCACCGGCGTTGGCATGCAAAAGTATGAGCCTTGTTGCCGAAACATTCATACCCAGCCGAAACAGAGTCGTCAAAAGCAGCATAGATGGAAACGAACTGAACTCCAAAGGCTGAGAAGTGTACATCGTAACGAGCAATATCGACAGCGCAAGCGCGATATTGCCGCACAGCAATAAATCCAATACCCAGTGAGGCATCGGCAAGATCATCATTCCGACGATCATTACTGCCGCTCCAGCGACCATCACATCGCTATAGCGAGCCAAAAAGCCCGAAGCACCACTCATTTCTGGTTTAGCCGTAATAACACTCATGTGGTTTTTGATCACAATCTTAAGAATTTGCGATTTTGATGCTATGCCACATGGAGCTTGTTGCTCAGCTTGTAGACATAAGCCAATATTTCGGCCACTGCCTGATAGAGATCGGCAGGAATTTCCTGACCGACTTCAGCTGACGCATACAGCGCCCTGGCAAGCTGGACATTTTCCACAATCGGAACGTCCGCATCTTTCGCGATGTCCTTGATCCTCTGCGCGATAAAGTCATGGCCTTTCGCGAGGACCACAGGAGCACCATTGGTCTCGGCATCGTATTTCAGCGCCACTGCAAAGTGGGTCGGGTTGGTGATAACGACGTCTGCCTTGGGCACGTCCATCATCATCCGGTGCTTGGCCATCTCCCGCTGTTTGCCGCGAATCTTCGACTTTATCAGCGGGTCGCCCTCTGTTCGCTTGTAGTCGTCCTTGACTTCTTGTTTCGTCATTCGGAGCTGCTTTTCGAGCTGCATCCGTTGAAATATATAGTCAAGTCCGGCTATCACGATCAGAGCCATGGCCGCTCTCAGCAAAAGGCTCCAAGTAAGCTGCCCTATCACCGAAAACGTGGTGAGATAGTCCGCGCCCACAAGGCTTTGAATATCGGTATATCTGGTTCGCAAAAACGAATACACGATATAACCGACGATCAACACCTTCGCGACCGCTTTAAGCAGCTCGACCGCGGATCGCATAGAAAACATTCTTGCGATGCCGGAGATCGGGTTCAGCCTTTCGGCCTTGAACACAAGCGCCTTACTGGAGAACACCAGCCCTACCTGTACGGCACTGCCTACCATCCCGACCAAAGCCACCCCGAGAACTAGAGGCGCTATGGCCGTGCCCATATTTAGCAATAACCGTGCCAGGTCTGTCGATACGGTCGAAACCGTAAGATCGTGTGTGGGGAATTTTGTGAAGGAGTTTATTGCCACCTCTCGGACGCGATTGACAAGAGAGGGGCCGGAGAGTTTTATTAAAAGCAAAGAAGCAATTAGCACAAGCGCAGAGTTTAACTCGGCGCTGCGCGCAACTTGACCGTCCTGACGCGCCTCATGGCGCCTACGGGGAGTTGGGGCCTCGGTTTTGTCCTCAAGCGCCATCGCCTAGCCCCCCATATACTTAAGCAATCGAATCAAATCGTGCTCAAGCCCACCAAATAAACCCGTCATTACAGCAAATGTAATCGGCATAACTGCAAAAACCGCGAGCATGCCGACGGCCAGCTTTGCGGGAAGCCCGACCACAAATACATTGAGCTGCGGGACGGTGCGGGCAAGAATCCCCAATGACACATCAGTGAGGAATATCGCCCCAACCACTGGAATGCCCATCTTAAGAGCCGCGACAAAAATAACTACGAACATTTGAACGATGCTATTGGCAGCCCCCGTGGACAGATTCATTGCACCTAGCGGCAAAACTGCGAAGCTGTCGGCAAGCCCTCTAATCATCAAATGATGACCGTTTAGCGCAAGAAATAGCAGAGTGGCGGCAAAATTATAAAGCTGACCTATAACAGCGTTGTGCTCTTTGAGCATGGGATCGACAACGTTTGCAAAACCAAAACCAATCTGCAAATCAATATATGCGCCCGCCATCTGTATCGCCGTAAACATCATCGATGCAAGAAATCCCATCACAAGCCCCACGGCGGCTTCCTTGGCAACAACAAGCATCAAAAAGAAAAAGTCCAGCCCGGAAGCATCGTAGTGAGCCATCGGCACAAACACGAAAGCCAGCGCCAACGCAATCGCGACTCGCACATATGGACTCACGTTTGCATTGCCGAATATCGGGCCGACGCTAAATATTCCGCCCACTCGCACAAGCACGAGCAGAAACGTCACTATTTGGGATATGCCAAAACCGAGAATGTCCATAGTGGGAGTTACAAATTACAAACAGAAGATTTTAGCTCGCTTTACCTTGCCAGTGTAGGTATGCTTAGCAGCAGCTTAGTCGTAAAAGTCATCATACTGCGCAGCATCCACGGACCAAATAGCACCAGCGCGGCGGCGGCGGCAATAATTTTTGGGACAAATGAAAGCGACGCTTCTTGAATCTGAGTTGCAGCTTGAAATACGCTCACTACCAGACCAACGACCAGACCAAAGGCCAACACCGGAGCCGACAGCATCATAGTTACTGCAACTGTCCTCTGCGCAAGATCGAGCACACTGGAATCAGTCATGAATACACCCCTACATAAAACTCATCGCAAGCGAGCGCGCCAGCAAATGCCAACCGTCGACCAACACGAACAACAATATCTTAAACGGCAGGGAGATCAGCACCGGCGGGAGCATCATCATACCCATCGACATCAGCGTCACAGAAACAACCATATCGATGACTAAAAACGGGATAAAAATCACGAACCCGATAGTAAAAGCCGTCTTTAGCTCACTTATCAAAAATGCCGGAATTAGAACGTGCATCGAAAGGTCGCGCTCGGTATGAGGTCGTGGCCCCTTCGAGAGCGATACAAACAAGCCAATGTCCTTTGGACGCGTCTGTTTAAGCATAAATGACTTCAGCGGCCCGGTAGCGTTCTCAGTAGCCTTGTCGAACGATATCTGATGCTTCACATAGGGCTGAAGCGCGGTATTATTGATCTGCTGAAGCACCGGCGACATCGTGAAAAATGTCAAAAACAACGCCAGACCGATAAGCACGGTGTTTGGCGGAACCTGGGCCGAACCCAATGCACTCCGAGTAAATGACAACACGATTATGATCCGCGTAAATGACGTCAGCATTATCACAAGCGCAGGCGCAAGCGATAAGACAGTGAGTATGAGCAGTATCTGAATACTGCTCGACACCTGCTCCGGCCCCTTCGCCTGACCAAGCCCGATCTCAATCTTAGGCATGGCCATAGACGACTGAGCATAGCAGCCGACGCCCAACATGAGCACAAAGCCGATTGCCAATACTGCCACAATACCAACTTTGCACAAACGCGCGCTAATCATCTCTATGATGCCTTCTCAATCTGCCCAACTGCATAATCTTTTCCTGCAAAAACGCGCTGGATCCTCGGATCGACTGCGCTACACTGCCCGCCACGTCGCCGGCATCTCGTCCGCTACCCATAAAAGCCGAGAGATGCTGTCCGAACCCGGATTGAGTCGGCTCGATGGACTCGGACTCAATAGCATCGTCCGCGCCATCTTGATCTTGATTCAAAACGGTCAGCAAACTTATATTGCTCGGCGTTGAGGCTACGAGCAGTCTCTCTTTTCCTACTTCAATCAGATGCAAAGAGCGATTCGTCCCCAGTGCGGCATTTTCGATAATTTTAATTCGCCTATGGCTGCCAACCGCTGTGTTTTTAATGCCGGTTATTTTTTTGAGCGCATAGATCGTGGCATATGCCAGAGCTAAAACTACCGCCAGCTTGAAAATAAAACTCAGCACCGTCACAAACACCGGTTCATCTTTTTCCTTAATGCTGTCAGCCGTGGAATCGCCGTTTTCAGCAGGCAACTGATAACTTAGCGCCTCGGACAGCTTGGAAGCCGGATGCTTCTTGGTATCAGCCACTGCAATTCCTGATAGCAAGTTCAGTGCCAGGATGATCGCCAGCATGAACACGCCCCGTCGCAGTGTTGAATCCGTGATATTAAGCTTGATGTTATGCAGCTTGTGCATGAACCTCTCTGCCCTTCGCATTGACAATCTCGGTGATTCTTACGCCGAAGTTCTCATCGATCAAGACAACTTCGCCTTTGGCAATCGTCTTGTTGTTTACTACAACTTCGACCGCTTCGCCCGCGTGTTTATCCAGTTCGACAACCGAGCCCGGCCCAAGCGCAAGCACTTCGCGCACTTGCATTACCGACCGCCCCAGTTCCACCGACACCTGAACATTGACGTCCATTATTAAATCGACGCCGCTTTTGGGGGCCGTTTCGGACGCATAGCCAAGCTGGCCAAACTCTACCTGGCGCACGGTCGGTTCGGAGCTAAGTCTCACGCTCGTCTCGGTTAAAGAAACTTCTGAACCTTGAACCTGGCCTGCATTACCAGTCTGGCCCTGCATTTCATTTGAGGAATTGGCATCAGCATCAGTCTCCTCATTTATTAGCGCATCAATCTCTTGCTTTGTAAGAATTTCGTCCGACATTTTATATCCTCCGATAGTCAAATCACTGCATGGCGAATTCGTTGAAATATACGTTTGTAACTTTGGCCTCTTTCAAGCGCTTATTGCACGCGGCCATTATTTCGGTTTTCAAAGCATCTTTGCCGTTGGGTCGACTGAGCTCGTCAAGCTGTTTGCTGCTGATAGTGCTGATTATTGCATCACGCAGTGGGGCATTTGCTGAGGATTCTTCCCCACCTTCGCCGCCGGATGCTTCGATTTTGCCGCAGACTTCGAGCACTATATTGGCTTTTGCATAGCGCATCTCCGACGTATCGGCCAAGTTCACTATCATGTCGCCTATCGTAATCATAGTCGTAGGCCCCTTGGGCGTCTTGTCTTTGGTATGCTTGTCACCATTGAGTTTGAACACGGCAACTCCAGCGACTGAGCACATTAATAGCAACAGCACAATCACTATCATAATCACGGCCTTGCCGTCATTTTTCAGAACCATTAGTGGCTCCTCCTTTGGTAATCCAATCTTATATTTGGGACTTGATCGAACTGCCAGATCAGGTCATCGGCCGATCCCATCCACGGTTGATTTGAGCAATTTTGCTGGGTTGCAATGGAGCCGAAAGTGTCAGTGGCGAACTCAACATCTGTCTTTGCTTTCGGCATTGGATTTTCAACCGATGTAGCGATAGGTTCATTGCTGTCGGCAAGAATCACAATGTCCACACGTCGATTTTCGCGGCGATTGGCGTCGCATGTGTTCGGCAAGACCGGATGGGTTCCTGCAAAACCCGCCGCCGAAAACTGCGCGGCATTGAGTCCTTTGTATTCGACAAAATATCTAAGCACATTGGTTGCCCTAGCGGAGGAAAGCTCCCAATTGGTCGGGTATTTCCCGCCTCGGTTAGGAGCCAGATCGCATGTGTGTCCCTCGACGCGAATGGCGTTCCCCACTTTGTCCAGCATTTCGGCGATTCTATCGAGCAGCGGATATGCGCGCTCATTAATTTTCGCGCTGCCAGGATTAAACATCAATTTGTCGCCGAGCATGCTCACAACTACTCCCCTGTTGTCCATTCCGATTTTGGCACTCTTTCGCAACTGAGCGTTTTTTTCGATATAGGCCATTAAGGGTTTTACGATATCCCAAGTCGAAGCTGGTGAATTCTTCGATATAGGTGAATGCTTATCCGAGTAAGACCCGTTCGACATGAGAATCGCCTTACCCTGGCCGTTCACCCTGCCACCAAAGCCGCTTCTTATCGACACCGCCGCCGCGCGAAACTTACCGACATTGAGCACCGACATCGAATACATCATGATAAAAAACGCCATCAGCAGTGTGATCATGTCGGCGTAGGTAAGCAGCCAACGCTCTGCATTGTCATGTTCTGCGTGGCTTTTTGCCTTTCTCATGCCGCAAGCGCTTCCTCACGTCTTCTTTCAGAGCGTCTCTGCTCTATTATCTGCCTAAGTGCCGGCGGCAGAAATGCAATCATTCGCGTCTCGACTATTCGCGCATTTTCACCGGCCTGGATCGACAGCACTCCTTCGATTAACATCTCGCAGCAGACTACTTCCTCGGCAGTTTTGGATTTGAGCTTGCTCGCAATTGGCAAATACGCCAAGTTCGCGAGTGAAACACCGTATAGTGTCGCAATGAATGCCGCCGCAATCGCATGGCC
>JAEWSK010000061.1 GCA_023398345.1 Armatimonadota bacterium
CCATAAGCTCAATCAGGAAGAGCTCGCAAACGAAGTAAAATTGCTGGAGAGCATGGGCCACAAGCGCCTTGCTTTGGAGACTGGTGAAGATCCGGTAAACTGTCCCATAGACTATGTGCTGGATTGCATTAAGACGATCTATTCACTGAAGTTCGACAATGGCTCAATCAGGCGCATAAATGTAAACATCGCGGCCACCACCGTTGAGGATTATAAAAAACTCAAGGATGCTGCTATAGGGACATATGTCCTATTCCAAGAGACATATCATAAGCCAACATATATGAACGTCCATCTTTCCGGGCCAAAGCGCAATTACGAATATCACACCGAGGCTCATGACCGTGCGATGTCTGCCGGTATTGAAGACGTTGGATTGGGCGTATTGTTCGGTCTTTACGATTGGAAATATGAGGTAGTGGGGCTGCTTATGCACGCAGAGCACCTTGAGGCACGCTTTGGAGTGGGGCCGCACACATATTCGGAGTGCCGAATACGCAAAGCCGAAGGCGTTGATGCTAAAGATTTCCCGTATCTCGTAAGCGATGATGACTTTAAAAAGATCATCGCCGTGCTGCGGCTGGCTACGCCATATACCGGAATGATACTTTCTACGCGCGAGCCAAAAGGGTATCGTGACGAAGTCATTGCATTGGGTATTTCACAAGTCAGCGCAGGTTCTTGCACTGGAGTTGGTGGATATGCACATGCCGCAAAACTTGGGTTTGAAGATGAGGTGCCGCAGTTCGTCCCGGAAGATCGCCGTTCGCCTACGGAGATGCTTAAAGACTTGATCCAAGACGGCTACATACCGAGCTATTGCACAGCATGTTACCGAAAAGGGCGCACAGGGGATAGATTTATGAAGCTCGCAAAGACCGGCGAAATTCAAAACATGTGTCAGCCCAATGCGATACTTACTTTGCAGGAGTATCTCGACGATTACGGTGATGATGAGCTTCGCAAGATGGGCAAAGATATAATTGACCGGGAAATGGCGACTATTCCTAACGACAAAATTCGTAAGAAGGCGGATGAGTATCTCGAAAGGATTCGCTCCGGTGAGAGGGACTTGAGGTTTTAATTGAGATTGGGTTGGGTCGGATTTATAAATTCGGCCCAACCCAATCCAGATGCTAATTGATTAGCTTTGCCCTTGCGCGTGTGCGCATCCATAGTGCAATCAAAACAAATGGAGTGAGCAAAATCTTCGGGCTATGCGCATTGTGCTTTAGAAAATAGAGCAGCATACTGTGGTGATGTTGTTTTATCATGGCAAAGGGGTTCTTGTCACTTGCCGCACCAATGCGATGAGACACTTCGACTTCGGGGTAATACACAACTCGCCAGCCACCGTCATGCGCACGCTTGCAAAGATCTACGTCCTCGCAATACATAAAGAACCGCTCGTCAAACGCGCCGATCTGCTCGATAGTCTTTCGCCTGACCATCAGTGCCGACCCTGATAACCAATCTACGTCCATCGTGACGTCATGCGAAATATCGGTCATCAAATAGCCGCGCACAAATCGATTATTTGGAAAAAGCCGCCCAAGTATCGTATGCCGAAAGATTCCTGCAAACATCGGCGGAAATCGTCTGGCGGAGAACTGGAGTGTGCCATCGGGGTTGAGTATCCTAGGGCCAATCACACCGATTTGCGGGTTTGCGTCCATGTAAGCAACCATTTGTCCAAGGACATTTGGTTTGAGCATACGGCTGTCCGGATTGATTACAAATACATAGCGGCCTTTCGATGACTCAATCGCCTGATTGTGAGCCGCTCCAAAGCCAAAATTAGATCTATTTTCAATAAGCCGTATTCTGCCGTCAAATTCTGAGTTGACAATATCGGCGCTGCTGTCAGAAGATGCATTGTCTACGACGACAACCTCGCATTTTTCAATGCAATCCTGCGCAAGAACTGAGTTAAGGCATTCACGCAGTTCCTCGCGGGTATTCCAGTTCACTATACTGATTGTTGCATCAGGACTCAAATCTATCCTCTCAGCAGCATGCTGATTTTTATGCATGTAACCGTAAAATAATAGATTGGCGAAGGCATTCGACCTCTAAAGTGCTTTGCGTAAAATCGCAACAGAGATTTGTGTGACTCCCGCACCATTTTGCGCCGCTTGACCTGCTTTGTGCTTCCAGCGCCATGGTGAATCACAGTGGCATCGGGGACAAAGTATGTCTCCCAGCCGTTTTGCTTCGCTCTATATAGCCAATCCACCTCGTTAAAAAATATGGGAAACGCCTCATCCATTAGTCCGACGTCGCAAATAGCCTTTTTGTTCAATATAAGCGCAGAACCCATCGGTTGATCGACTCGCTCAACACTATCATAGTTAAAAAAAGTCATTCTGTAGGCCCCAAACACTTTGCTTTTGGGGAAGAGTTTTGAAAACCCCATAAACTCCCATGCAATCGGGCCAGGGTAGGGGAAACTGCGAAGCGATCTATCAATTTGACCATCCGGACGGACTAGTTTTGCACCTGCCGCCGCAGCATGTTCATGTGCATCCATAAAATCTACAAGTGTCTTGAGCGCACTTTCTGTGACCTCCGTATCAGGATTTAGCAAAAGCACATAGTCACCAGTCGCGATTTCAAGTGCCTGGTTATTGGCTCGCGCATATCCTGCATTGATCGGGTTAATCATAAATATAATATCTGGAAACTCAGCGCGAAATGCCTGTTCGTCGAAGTCATCCGAGGCATTGTCAACGACGATAACTTCACATATAAAGCATGATTTTTTTATTGATCGCAGACAGGCGGCAAGAAGGGCGCTGGTGTTCCAATTAACGATTGCAACAGATAATCGCATCCAGCACCTCTCTTAGATTGCATGCAATGAAATCAGGGGCGATATTATCAAAGAAATCATGCGGTCTGTTCTCGCGCAGAAACCCAATGGTCTTCGTGCCCGCCGCTTTTCCTGCCTGCACATCTATTATATGATCACCAACCATTATCGAGTTCCAGGCCTCTGCATTTAGCGCACTTAGCGCAAGAATAACAGGCTCGGGGTGGGGTTTGTGTTTGCTGGAGTCCTCGCGACATATTAAAACATCTGCCTCAATGCCGACAATTTCAATCGACATTTCGCTTGCGCTTCGGCAATTGCGGGTCACGATTCCTACGCCTATGCCTTGCTTACGCAGCCTCTCAAGCAACTCTCTTGCAAAATCAATTTCACTACTCTTTCGAGCATGGCGAAGCTCTATTTCTTCAAGAATTGACATGCCGCGTTGACGAATAGCCTCCGCATCCTTTGAGTTGCCATTTTTTGCTATAAACTCAACAGTTTTTGCGAGGACTCCAAGTATATCAAATTCCTCTATCGCTTCAGCCTGCATTCCGGCTTCTATTGCAAGCGCCATCACTTCGCGCTTCATTAGCGCAAAGTCGATATTAGTTTCTACAAGAGTGCCGTCGAGATCAAACAGGACGGCATCGACATAATTAAGTAGAGGCTTCATGGCCTATTAAATATATGCTTTGTAAACATCATCGTTTTCGCGAACATGTTCATGCACTTTTATACCGATGTTCTGACCTTCAGAAGCTTCCACTATTTGCTGATGTTCAAGCTCCATGGAATCCACATTTTCTTCGAGGTCAGTGGTATGACCATGTATATGTATCTTATCGCCTTTGTGAAGCGCTCCGTGTTTAATCTCAACTGCGGCCACACCAAGCTTCGTATAGTAGTGCGTTACTCTGCCTATTTTTTCTTCCATTGTAACTCACCCCCATTGCAATGTTACCCGCAAAGGGGTTTGAGTCACTCTGAAGATGTGCTAGTTGTTAAGGCTTGTAAGAGGGGCGGGGATGCGTCCACCCTTCCTCACAAACGCGTTCGACGTGTCGTTGCGTATATCCAAAATCGGACTTTCACCAAATAGCCCACCAAACACTGCCCTATCGCCTGCTTTTTTGCCTGGAACCGGGATAAGTCGAACCGATGTGGTCTTTCTGTTGACGACTCCAATCGCAAGTTCGTCCATAGCCAATGCGGTGAGCGTCTCCGGCGACGTATCGCCTGGCAGCGCGATCATATCTAGCCCAACGGAGCAGACACTTGTCATTGCTTCAAGCTTTTCTATAGTTAAATAACCCAGTTCAACTGCCGTCGCGAGAGCAGAATCCTCGGCAACCGATATAAATGCTCCCGAAAGCCCACCGACCGATGACGAGGCAAACGCACCGCCTTTTTTAACAGCGTCGTTTAAC
>JAEWSK010000092.1 GCA_023398345.1 Armatimonadota bacterium
TCCTCCCAAGCAACCATGCAATATGAACCACATCTTGCAACACGAGGATTCTGCTGCGCGCGCGTAATTCCGCTCGAGCCGGTGCTGTCACATGAAATAAAAATATCGCTGCCCATGCGCAGACCTGTCTTGGACACTCGACACCCATATATTTCGGAGTCGGTGGCGGCTGAGTTGCGCTGGTCTCGCCAGACAACAAGGAAATTGGTTCCGTTGTATGCAATATCCGGGGTCTCCTCGTTGTTACTTGACTGGGTAGATATGCCCATTAATTTGCCAATAGAGCCATCGCCGTTGATTCGGCAACCGTAAATGTCTTGGGTGCCGCCGCGCGAATCCTGCCAGACAATTTCCCATCCGCATCCATCGGACGCAACCCTCGGATAAGCCTGCGTGCCGATTGTTCCAGAAACGGAAATTCCCTGCTTGTCGATGACCTCACCATTTGGTCGGACTCTGGCACAGTATATATGCTGGACACCCAACCGCCTGTCTCCCCAAACGACCAGATACTCCGTTCCGTTCCACGCAACGGCCGGATCGAGTTGATCGCCCGAACACTGACATATAGATATGCCGGCTTGATCCAACACCTCTCCATTTAGGCCAATTCGAGTGCCGAATATGTCCGCATCCCCGCCGCGGGTATCGTGCCATACTGCAAGATAACCATCGGAGCCGGTGGCTATCTCCACCCCATCCTGACTGCCCCGCGCAGCGCTGAATGTAGGGCAAATGCGAATTTCGGGACCAATGACGGGACCGGCACAGCATAAAGATACGCACAGCACCGACAAAGCAACAATATTTAATGCATAGCGATATACCAATGAGAGCATGTAGGAATCATCCTCCTTACTATATGTCTGTTTGCAGAACTTCATCAGTATACCCCACGCATATGTCAACAAACCCCGCTTTGGGTCTTTCTTTTGACAACACAAACAAGCAGAGCAATAACACATCCAGAGGCAGACATTTATTGCACTTATTAACCAAACTCAGCCGGATTATGGCACACATCTTGCACACACAAAAGCAAGTAGCCACGGTGTCTGACAGGGATACCGGTCTATTGATCGGCCAGCGCTCTCAGCATATCAAGGAGGAACGATGATGCGAGCGTTGCAAACGGTCGCTCTTATCCTAATAATCGGGCTGGGAGTCTGCGCTGCCGCAAATGCCGATTTGCCTTACGGCGCCGAGATATTCGCGGCAAACAGCACGACCAACCCGAATACATGGATTTACACGGTGCATAACACAAGCACGGCCCCACAGTATGTAATGTGGGTCTTCGGAATCGAAGTTGACGAGCAAACCAACGTGTTGAGCACAGTGACTCCATCCAGATGGAGCGTGGACGACGAAAGTGATCCGCACTTCATTACATGGATGTATCTGTCAGGTGAACTGGAACCAGGAGATTCTTGCACCGGCTTTACAGCCACGTTCACAGGAACTCCGGCGTTCCAAAACTTCACGGCGATGTTCAACAACAGCGAAACCGGTGCATCACCGTGCATCGAAGGAATCGTAAACACCGTGCCCGAACCCGCTGGAATTGCCGTATTACTAACAGGACTGACGCCAATTGCCGCTGCGGCGGTAAGGCGTCGAAAGGCTAAAGCTCTCGCAGCCTAGACTTATCGTTTAGGTTGCGGGGCTTTGCCCCAAACCCCAAATAGATCTGTCTCTAGCATATAAAAGACTACTGGAGACGCAACAAATCCGATAGTTGTACCATAAAAAAAACGGGGACTATCCAGAAAACTAACAATCTGGATAGCCCCCATTTTTGCGGCTACTTCAAACTACTCTTGATCTCACATCTCAATTCTCGACTATAGGCTCACTATTAGTGCATAATCTTTGCCCATGCAACTGAGTAATCGAAGTCCGGAGCGCGCTCGGTAGTATGACAAGATCGACAGGTCTGTTCGCCGGCCTTTCCAAAACCCTTGGCAGGCTTGACAATGTGCGCTTCAGCGGGACCGTGACACGACTCGCACTGGACATGCTCCATCTCAGGGGTATCTTTTACATTCACAAAGCCGTTGCGAGTGACTGAGCCAGTCACATGGCAGTTGATGCACTCGGGATCATACTCCTGGTGAGTGTTTTTAAGCGTATCGGTCGCATGCGCATGCTTGGAACTTGACCATATCTCATATATCTCTGAATGGCAGTTTTTGCATTTGCCCGCTGTAACAAACGGTGTCTTGTGCAGCCTTTGCCGCATCTCGGTAATATTCAATCCTCGTTTTGCCAAAAGCGACTCGGCTTTCTTTTTGAACTCAGATGAGCTTGCAAGAGTTGCTTGCTTTACTTTTTCGTTGTAATCATCATAGACTTTCACCATCGCCGGATCCTCGGAGTAGGCTCGATCTAAATATAGCAGTTTGTGCTTGACGGACTTTATGCGACGATTGGGCGAAAGCGATATGTCCAGCCTGCCCAAGCACCAATTTGTGGAAGTCTCCGAGTTGACCAAAACGGCGTTGCCTATTTTGCCAACTGGCGCATCGACCTTGTTGGTAGTTTTTTCCGGGAATAAGCGATCTTGGCCGTGCGGATGAGTCGCAAGAACTAAGTCGATTCCCTTGACTTCTGAAAAACCGTCGGAGGCGTCGATAACCCCATGGTAAACAACAACTACAAAATCGGCTTTACGTCTCGCCTCTTTTATCACTTTATCCAGCACATCTCGGGGATTTTTTACGACTTGCTTAAACGACATGCTCAGCCAGGGTGAACAAAGCGATTCATCGATAAGTCCGATCACGGCGACCTTAAGCCCGTTTGCCGTTTTTAAGACGGCGTAGGGCGGGAATATCGGCTTTGATTGGCCTTCTTTAAATAAATTTGCGCAGATGACTGTGCTATTATTGAAACGGTCTATGTATCTCGCGCCCCTTACACCTAATTCTTCTTCACCGGGAACCACTACACCGTAATCTAAAATCTTCATTGCCTGCGCCGTAACATCGGCTTTGAGCGAAGCTTGCAGTCCGCTGCCACCGCAGGCGTCACCACCTTCGATAAGCAAAATGTCCTTTGAATCCGCGCGAATGTTCTTAAGCAGAGTCAGTTCACGACCGTAGCCACCAAATCTGAATTTGGTGCAGTTACACGATCTGATCTGACCATTTGCGCAGGACGTATAAAGCAGGACGAGTGCTGATGGCACAGTGGATTTATTCGGTAGCGCTGCGAGGCAAGAAAAAGCGCAGATTGATGCGATAAATGCTAGAGCTTTGACCTTCATGCCTAAGTTGCCCCCTTATGAGGTGGTTGATGCGCCAGAGCCGGTGTCCGTGTCGCGAGGGTAATTCTCACAGAACACCGGCTTGGCCTATGTCTCTATCGAGCTAAATGCCCGGTTTGGCGCTATTTATTTGTTTGGATGCAAGTTCGCGTTTTGGCATGGGCCTGACGACGTAACCCTTTGGGACTTCAAAGAGCGAGTCCGATATTTTGGTTCCATCGTCGTATCGCACATATGTGGCGGTTAATTCGTCCATGACCTTGTGCTTACCCTGCATCCAGAGTCTTACGGGTTTGCTGGTCTTTTTATCGACCCAAAGCTTGCAGTGTCTTTTTGTGGTGGGCTCTGTGTAGGAGTACACCTCGCAGAACTGCTTGCCGACCTTTTCGTCGGACAATTTCTTTGCTTTCATCTTGCTAAGAAACGCCTTTGTCGAACCGGTCGGCCCCGGCAGCAGAGTCCTGACATTGCCCCTGGGAGAATCTTCGGTATACTTACCCGCGACCTTGTTCCAGGGGTGGAGCAGAAAGACGCCTTGACTGTTCTTGATTACGGTGACGCGTAACTTGCCACCATATATTTCACAGCGCATTTTGTCACCCTTAAGCCATATCTCTCGGGTCCCTGCATCTTTGCCGAAGCTGGCGGACTTCATTTTTACTTTGTAGTGCAGGCCTGTCGGAGATGATACTCCGGCATTAACTGCAGTGCCTATAAAAACAACGGCGCATAGCAGAAGAAGAATGTCTCGTATTCTCAATTTACTTCCTCCCGATATGCCTTCGACCTGTGGGATAGGTTACTCTAGGCCCCTTGGTTTATTTGGTGTAAGCTCAGAATCGCGTAGTCCAGTGATTTGTTTGATTTTTTTGATGGGAGCCGGTCGCCCGGCTCCCGTATTGCAGTATTTTAAAATCCGACCCGCGCCTAAAATGGTTTGGGTCACAACTAATTTACTTGCTCGGCTGACCAATACCGGTGGACTGAAGTATATACTCAACATCGATGAGCAGCTTGCAGCAAGCCGGGTTCTCATCACTGTTCGCAATACCAGTGCCAGGGCCGGTCGGGTTCGGGAACGAAGGCGACTCGTCGATGCATGCATCCATGACTTCAAGTTCGAAGTCTGCAAGGATTTCAGCAGCGGCCGCAAGGTCGCCAGCGCCATAAGCTTCATCAGCCGCGGCGAGCTTCGCAAGTAGCTGGAGATAGAGATACTCATCACTAATCAGCGGAACCTCGTCCAGACCAAAAGGCAGCTCATGGAAGAGTTCAAGAACGCTCTGCAGCGTCTCGATTGTTGCTTCCACATGCCACACCCACTGCTCTACGTGAACCCATGCAGGCGGGTTGGCGCCAGCACCGTCATCGTCGAACAAGTTCGGTGTGCCGTAGAGAATGGTCAGCGTGAATGTGGTGGACGGAATCTCGTACATCAGTGGCCACCACGTGCGGATGTTGGGAGTGCCCTGCTGTGTGAATGTGTGCTGAGGGAAGATATCTTCACCGTTCTCATCTTCTTTGCACTGAACGTGAGATGGAGTCACTTTGACCAATGTCACGTTCTTGATTGTCCAAGACTGCCCGGTAACTTGAGCGGCATAGACAAAGTTCGGCCAATCAGCTCCACCAGCATCAATCGAAAGAATGCCAGGGGCAGCAGATATAACCGGGGTTGTGCTCGTCACATAACCCGAAGATGTAACGCAGGGCGAAGATGCTTCGCATACCTGATAGACCGGCACCACATGCGTCTTAGGCGTGGTCAAAACACGACCGGCCAAACAAGGCATTGCAACCAACATAGTCAGTACCAATACAAGAATGAGAATCCTTTGCATCGTATAGCCTCCTTGAGGTAAACAGAGAATTTTGTCTTCTGTGCCGAGTTCAAACACTACTTTGCCGTCCGGCATGCGCTCAGCACAAGCACGCCGCTTTTCGGTGATGTCGCTTGATATATTCAAACGATTGACCTAATCCGGACCGGCCGTTCAGCTGTCCAAGGCGATACAAACCACCTCCTCAATAAAGTTGCTGGGCAAAATCCCGACACTTCGGATTCACCCTTTATCAGGTAGATTGCTTGAACGGCCAGCCGGGCTTGACAAGCAGCCTGGCACCGGCTAAAATGCAACCGGCCGACAAAGCGATCCCTACCCAGACCGTTCTTGGAGGCCGCGGCTGAGAAGGTTGCTCTTCTCAGCCCTTTTGTTTTTGACAGGGCTTGGCGGCAAAACCGCCGATCCGCACTCCCCTCGATTAGCCGGCGACCCCATCGGCCAACCTTAGCATCAAATGACCGCCACACCCCATGTTTTTAATGCTGGGGTCTGTGGGAAAATACGAACCGTTTGTCTATCGATGTCGTAGCGAGCATTGTTTGCC
>JAEWSK010000135.1 GCA_023398345.1 Armatimonadota bacterium
GATTATACTCCATCCGCCATGCCTCCGTCAAAAACTGTGAGCCTCCATCTCGCGATCCAATTATTACTTACGCATCTTGCCTTGCGCAGTATTATTTATCTATTTCTCACATTAAGAGGGAAGGACAGGACACAGTGCGCTCATATCAAGCGACATTGCAATTGGAGGCATATTGCTGTTGCCCACAGTCCCTTTCGTGTTTTTGCATCTTCTGTTATACTGCAGACAAGCGGGAAGTGCAGTAGGTGTGTTCGACTGGAGATGTTGGATGGGCCGCATTGAGGAGCACTACGAAAGTGGTCTTGCACTAAAGCAGGAAGGCCGGTATGAGGATGCCATTATAGAGTTTCGAGCAATGCTTGAGCTTGATAACGAGCATGCGGAATGCCACCGGCAGCTCGGCCTCGTCTGCGGTTTTGCCGGACTCTTCGATGAAGCTGTAGAGGAACTGCTCACTGCCGTTCGCTTGGATGCCGCCAATCTCAGTGCTAGAAATGACCTCGCGTTGACTTATAGCATGCTTGGGATGTGTGACGAAGCGAAAGCAGAGTTCGAGGCGGTATTGTCGGCCGATCCCAACAACGAAGTTGCAAAAAAGAATTTAAAGTATTTTTGAGCTTTGCAAAGTTTTTTTGCATGCCGAGTCAGGTGATGAAAAAGAACAAACTCATTAAGATTATATTCGAACCTGATGGGAGCAGCGTTTTAGTCCCCGAAGGAACGCTGTTGTCAAAGGCCGCCTTGGCCGCCGGCATGCCGGTTGAAAGTCCGTGCGGAGGCGTCGGCGTATGCGCAAAGTGCCGCGTGATTGTGCAAGGTGGGTGCGCGGAGCCTGACGATATCGAGCGCGCTCGTCTTAATAAAAGCGATCTCGCGCAGGGCATCCGTCTTGCCTGCCGAGCCAGAGCTATCGACGACACAACTGTTACCATACCTCAATCCAGTAGATCTATGGTTCAAAAGATACTTTCTGCCGGATTGCTGCGTGACTGCGCCGTAATGAGCGGCGTGAGCAAAGTCTACTGCGAATTGGCTAAACCTTCATTGGATGACGAGCGCGCCGACTTCGAGCGGCTTGGCGAGTATCTCTGCTCTCAAAATATTAAAGTAACACCGAGTGCGCGCATTGCTCGCGACCTGTCGAATATTTTAAGGCAAGCCGACTATCGCGTCACCGCTGTAATATACAACGACGAACTTCTCGCCGTCGAAGCGGGTGACACGACTGCGCACTGCTATGGAATCGCCTATGATCTGGGCAGCACTACTATCGTCGGGTATCTTATGGACTTGCGGACAGGCGAGGATTTGGCGGTTTCGGCGGTAGTCAATCCGCAGATGGTTTATGGCGACGACTTAGTCTCGCGCATCAGTTTTGCGACTGCCACCGAAAATGGCGCGCATGTTTTGCAATCTGTCGCCGTGGATGCTCTCAATCGCATCGCTAGCGAAGCAGCCGGACTGGTTGGCGCGGATATAAATAATATTTATAGGGCGACTGTCGTTGGCAATACCTGCATGACCCATCTTTTGCTAGGCATTGATGTAACGAGCCTTGGCCAATCGCCATACGTGCCGGTAGTGTGTGCCGATGTATCAGTGCATGCGAGCGAGCTTGGATTGAGTGTTTTTCCAGAGGCGATTGTGTCTGTGCTACCGAATGTGGCTGGTTTTGTCGGATCGGATCTCGTCGGCGTGCTGCTTGCTAGCGAGTGGGACAAAAACGGACGCACTCGCCTTGCAGTGGACATTGGCACAAACGGTGAGATGGCCTTGATTCATAACGGCCACACTTATGTTTGCTCTGCTGCTGCCGGACCAGCATTCGAGGGTGCGGGCATATCGAGTGGGATGCGCGGCGCGCCCGGCGCAATAGACAGTGTGCGCATCGGCGATGACGTAGAGATCACCACGATAGACAATATGCCTCCGATAGGCGTTTGCGGATCGGGCATTGTTGACGCAATTGCACAAATGCTCGACGCGGGCATTATAGACAAATCAGGCCGAATGCTTTCCCCGTCTGAGAGCGACGCGCTTCCCGATAAACTGCGCAATAGGCTGGTTGAGACCGATGGCATGGTCGAGTTTGTGCTCGCATCGAAGTCAGATACCGCTAATGGCAGGCCCATTACTATCACGGGCGGCGACGTTCGCCACATCCAACTTGCGAAAGGTTCGATACATGCCGCTATTCAGACCCTGATTGGCACTGCGGGAATTACTGACGATCAACTCGATGAAATACTTCTCGCGGGTGCTTTTGGTGCGTATATCAGGGTCGAAAGCGCGATTCGCATAGGCCTTATTCCTGATATTGCAATCGAGCGCGTAAAGTCAATCGGCAATGCCGCGGGTGCGGGTGCTCGATTGGCTCTGCTGTCCAAGCATGAGTTGGAGCAGGCGCGCAAGTTGGCGCAGTGCGCGGAACATGTCGAGCTTGCCTTGTCTTCGGACTATCAGACCGAGCTTATGGAACGAATGCTGTTTTCATGAGCACATCAAACACTCAAATAAGCATCGAAACCCCATGTCTTTGCTCTGAGGAGCGCCCGGTAATCTGCCGAAGATTTGTTTAGGCAATTCCGGGTGTTGATTTGTCAATTTTGGATGGATCGACAAAAAACGCTTTTTTCCGGATATGTGTTTGAAGTCTGTCTGGCTAGGGCCGGGGAGGATATACATGGATGTGGAGCGGACTGATCGCGGCGGACTGCACCGCGTTTATGAACAGACGGTAGAGGCGCTTGTCGCCGCAGCCGGACAGAGGGACAAGACGGCCGAAGGACACAGCCGTCGTGTCACTCGCTACAGTATGGCCATCGGTCGAGTGATGAACCTTTCTTCAGTCGAGTTGGCCGATTTGAAATATGCCGCCGGACTGCATGATATAGGAAAAGTGGCAATTTCCCGCAAGATATTAAATAAACTCGGCAAACTGACGGATGATGAGTTTGCCATAATGAAACGGCACTCCACTATAGCCATACGCATTATTGAAAAAATCGAAGGTCTCAGTGGGGCAGCGATATTAATTAAACACCACCATGAGCGTTACGACGGCAAAGGCTATCCCGACGGCTTGGTAGGCGAAGAGATACCGCTTGGGTCGAGGATAATTAGTGTGGCCGAGGCTTTTGACATTTTAACATCAGATGTTCCTTGGCGCGATGCAATGGATCAGGAGTCTGCCCTGCATGAGATAGAGACATGCGCCGGAACGCAGTTTGACCCAGTGGTAGTAAGGGCATTTCGCAAAGCTCTTATTGCAGGCTTCGTCGAGCGATAATTTATCTGTTTTTTAAATAAAATCGTAGCTTCATTTTTCTAAAATTGATGCCCCCCTGGGGCATCAATTTGCGCATATGGGGTATGTGAACTGAGTCTAGCTCAGTTTGTAAAAGAAAACTCCTGGCGAGTTTGCGTACCGCCTCATTTGGCAGGAATGTGGCGGCTAGTGTCGAAGTTTTTATTGAGACTCGAGGTGTGCCGCTATGGAAATAATCCCCGTAAAAACATCGCAACGCAATCAGTTTGTCGACATTACCGACCATGTTCAAAAGTGTGTGTCCAACTCAAATATGACCGATGGACTGGTTTGTGTGTTTGTCCCGCACACAACTGCCGGCGTCACAATCAACGAAAACGCCGATCCTGATGTCGTTACCGATCTATTAGGCTGTCTAACTCGAACGTTTCCGCCACGCGCCGATTACCGACATGTAGAGGGCAATTCCGACAGTCACGTCAAATCCAGCCTAATTGCGCCGTCGCTGACCGTCATTGTAGAAAACGGCCGACTGCAACTGGGAACGTGGCAGGCGATCTATTTTGCAGAATTCGACGGTCCTCGCAACCGCCAGTGCTGGGTAAAGACAATCAGCTCTTAGCCCAGACTTCGAGGGCAATATAAAATTGCCTTAATCAGCGAAGCGCTGAAAAATGGGAACATGAACGTAGTTTGCTCGTCTACATAAAGAGTGGATATATTTCGGCGAGAGGCCGGGAAGCGATGTCAAGGGCTTTATACATTTTAATTGCGATAGTGGCAGTTGCAGCGCTGGTGTGGGGATCAGTAAAACCATGCCAAGCGGCGTTGAGTGACGGCCATGAGTTCGGCATGGTCGATAGCAGCGGTGAAGTGACTGACGTAATTGTCGGGCACAACAATCGCGGGCCGTATTATCTTTCATGGAAGAACTTTGACGAATCCACCTTAACCGCGTCAGTAAACGGCAGGTCATTGCGCAAGAACTCGGATTATAGCCTCGATGTCTCTGGCGGCATGATCTCGTTTAACTCCATACTCGCAACGGACGCCCTTGTGCGAGTGTCGTATCGCGTAACAAACAAATCTACGCGCGCAACCGGCACTGGCAGTTCGGTGACTTTGAACTTGCGCAGCAGCGCCTCAGGCAGTCTGCGTGTTTTAGGTCAATATACTCCCAATTCTACCGATTCGACTTATGCGAAGTCGATTATTGGGCTGGGCGGCGACCGGTCTTGGACTGGCGGCAAACTCGACTCTCTTTTCTTAGTCAGCCAAGGCTCTGATACCAGCGGCGGAACCGGATCCACATGGGATAGAGCCGCCACAAAGCTAAGTGGAAACACCAGTCTTGGAAAATTAAAATTTACAGGGTCATACCTGCACTCAGGCAGCGAATTTGTGGGCAGCAGTGATTACTCGACCGGCGTCGGTAAAGAAGCAATGAGCCTAACTACTTCATTTGCGCCGACAAAGACTATCGAGGCGAGCGCGTCGTATACATCTTCCGAGGACACTGCAGGTGACAATAAAGGTGCGCAGAGCATAAAGAGCGAACAAAAATTGGTGTATACGCCGCAGAAATCGACAAAGCTGTCGTTTTCAAACTCTACGGCACAGACTACAACAGTTGCCGGCGTGCGCGATACTGTCACAGCAAGTGGCATGCGGCTTTCTAGCACAGTCATTCCACAATTGTCTCTGCGGTCTTCGTTTACGCAGGCTGTGTCGGAGTTATTCGGCGCAGAGCGGACAATGACTGCTGGTGTCACGGCGAAAGCATCGGACTCAGTGAGTTTGGATGTGGACTACGGCACGCTGGAAAATAACACTGTGGGCAGTCAAGTCAGCACGGGTGTAAAAGTGACTGCCATGCCGGTTAAGGATATG